>DNNS01000710.1 GCA_003497555.1 Spirochaetia bacterium | reverse complement strand
GGGGATTTCTGGGAAATAATCAGAAAACGGGAAGCAGCCGGACGCTGCTGCAGTTCTATCTGGCGCAGAAAATGCGGAAGAAAAATATGAAGAAGAGTTTTTTCGGGCATCAGCGGAATTTGCGGAAAAGACCGACGAGTACTCCGTGGATTTGCAGCTCTGCCGGATTTTTTATAATCAGCGGCTGTAAAGAAGGATTTTCAGGGTGCAGTTCTATCTGTCCGTTTTTTTTATAAAAAGTTTTTATAGTAGCCAGACCGCCGACCAGGGCTGCAACTATCTGCCCGTTTTCAGCGCTGCTTTGCTGTCTGATGATTACAATGTCTCCATCGTAAATTCCAGCCTCGATCATGGAGGAGCCGCGCACGCGCAGGGCAATATTTTCACCGCCGCAGAGCAGGGAGGGCGGAACCTCGATATCGCAGGCTTCTTCAAAAATTTCTATGGGCAAACCGGCAGCTACGCTTCCCAGAAGGGGAACGCGGTATTTATTATAATCATCTGCCGGAACCAGCGCTCTTTTGGCATGCCTGTCTGTATGTTCCAGGTAGCCTTTTTTAACCAGCGTTTTTATATATTGGCTGACAGTACTTTTGGCGGAAAGGCCGCAGAATTTTCTTATTTCATCAAAACTTGGGCAAATACCGGTTTGCGCCAGCTGTTTTTTAATAAAACCGTAGATTTTTTTCTGACCCGGGGTAAGATACATGCTGTACCTCGCATACGAACATTATACGAACATTATAACATTAATTTTTTCAAATTTCCATTCGTCACTTATCGCACAAATTCCCGTTTTCAAAAAATGAAAGCGGAAATTTGTGAAAAATTCAAGCTGTTTTATTTTCAAACGGAAACGCCAGTTAAAAAAATGAAAGTTTTTATTAATATTTTAAGATGCATCTGAATTATTAAGGTTATCATTTATAAATTTAAACATTTATTGCGCTTGAATATAATTTTTTGGGAATTTATATTATACTTATTTTAATGATAAAAGCACCTGATTTTGAAGAGATAATTGAAAGCTTTGAAAACCTGACCAGCCTGAATTGTGCTTTAATATGCGACTTAAAAACTGAAAATATCGTCTGGCGCAAAATATTTGTAAAAAAAGACGGGCATAGAAATTCGTTTTGCCAGTATATCAAACCTGCGCTGCCGTTTGATATATGCGGACAACATTGCCGAACCAGACTGTTAAAAAAATCAGAAAAAATACGCGAGCCGTATATCAGCGAGTGCCCGTTCGGTGTTATAGAACTTATAGTGCCTTTTTTCATTCATGAAAAACTTACTGCAAATATATGCTGCGGACAAATTGCAAAATTCAAGGAAAACACTAAAGAACTGCAATATGTTTATAACAAAGTTAAATATTATGATGAAAATAAAATTATTAATAAAAAAAAAATATACAGGCTAATCCGAAAGTTTTCATGGCAGGAAAATCCGGCTTTAATGCGGCATGGAACACTTCTTTTTTTTGCGGTTTCATATATTGCCGACTATATGAATGACACCTTGTATGAACAAAAAATAAAATTTCTTAAAAATGAAAAGATACAAAAAGCGGTTACTTTAATCCAACAGTCCCGCAGCAGCGGCATTACAGCGGAAAGCATTGCAGAAAAGGTCGGTCTATCGAGTGATTATTTCAGTAAACTTTTTAAAAAAGTAACAGGAAATAATTTTATTGATTTTATAATCGGATTAAAAATCAGCAAAGCCAAAGAACTTCTGAAAAATACCACTTTGCCGGTAATACAGATTGCCTCGGAAATCGGCTATACGCGCCACAGTTTCTTTACCAGACAATTTTCCAGGATAATGGGAATTACTCCTACTGATTACAGAAAACTTATCGGATATTCAAAGAAAAAATGATTCCCCCTGTTTAATTTTGATCTTTTTTAATCCGGCATTTCCGGGTTTTAAGTACGGCTATTTTTTTCTACCTCCAGCGGATGCATAAATAACCGGTTCAGCTGAAATAACTGCCGCCACACACGTACAGGGTCTGACCTGTCATATAGTCATTGCTGCAAAGAAAAACGACAGCCTCAGCAACTTCTTCCATTTCAGCCGGCCGTTCCAGCGGAACATTTTTAACCATTTCTGCCAGTTTTTCTTTTCCCACCCGATCACCGAGAAGTTCGGTCCTGACCAATCCGGGCGCAACCGCATTCACTGTAATGTTATATTTTGCTCCTTCCAGAGCCAGAGCCCGCGTCATGCCGATCAGGGCGGCTTTGGAAGTAACATAGCCGATTTGGCCGAATACAGATCCGGTCTGGGCCGTAACCGAGGTTATATTAATTATTTTTCCGCCTTCTGCTTTCATATATGGAAAAATTTTTTTCGCCATAAAAAACGCGCCCTTGACATTGACCGCCATTATCTTGTCCCAGATACTTTCTGTAATATCCTCTATGCCTCCCTTTCGTACCGCAAAATCAACGGTTGCATTATTGACCAGAATCTGCGGCGTACCGAAATCGTTTTTTAATTTATCAACAGCGCAGGATATTTCTTCGGTTGAAGATATATCAACTTTACAGAAACAGGAATTCCGTCCCAGCTCCCGAATCTCTGAAGATACCTTTTTCCCTTTGTCTTCGTCAAGATCAAAAATCGCAATCTGCACGCCCTTTTTTGCCAGCATTAAACTTATCGCCCGTCCAATACATCTGCTGCCGCCGGTTACTATGGCAATCTTTCCTTTTATTTCCATGCTATTTACCGCCTTATGCAAATCTGTTCCGGCTTTTTTTACGGTCGCTACCATTTCTCCCGATTTTTTATAATGNNTATCAAAGTCAGTTGCCGCTTCGGCAGCACCGGCTTTGATATACTAAAACTGAGTTTGTAACATCGCTACCGCCTGTAGGAATTAATGACACCCGGGGAAGAGGAGCCTTTCAGGGTTAGTAATGCCTTCCATGGCATTTGTCTGGTCATTTTATTTTTCCTCTGCTGCGGGCAAAATATTATTGCTGCTCATTCTGTATTGCCTCGGTAAGGATAGTATTAATCTTCCGGCAGCCTTCGTTAACTGCGAGTTGGCCCATGCTCATCAGAGATAAAAGATCAGTAATCCTGGGATTGTAGGCATTAAAATTATATATCATTACCGGATTATATTTTTCATATTTGAAATAATTCAATAATAAATTTTTTGCCGGAGGAGTCTTCAGTACTGAAATTTTTTCTTCGTTAAGTTCTATTAATGCCGACATGTCGGCATTTACCTTGCCCATCATATTTTGTATCTTTTTTGAATCAAGATACTTTATATATCTGATCGCTTCATTCCTGTACGCGGTCTTGGCGTTAATTGCCCAGAATGCCGAATTCAGATTAACCAGTCGTTTGCTGCCTTTCGGATAATAGGAAATATCCCATTCCAGACCTTCCTGCTTTTGCAGATCGGAAAAAAAATACGGGCCGGCAAAAAGCATCGCAGCCTTACCCAGGAAAAAAAATTCATTTTTGCCTATCTGCATGAATTCATCCGTGCGGGGAGCTGCATAAAAAACCGAAAACATTTCAATATAATCTCTGATTATTTTAAAATATCTTTCCGAAGACAGTAACGCTTTTTTCACAGTATAATCAACTGACTGCAGTCCGTATTGCTGTAGTACATAGTCTATCCATCCGTAACTTGTATGCAGCATGCAGCCGTAACGTCCCTTACTTTTATCAGTCAGCTTTCTGGCTGCAGTATAAAACCGGTCCATATCCATATTTTCATCCGGACAGGGCAAACCCGCCTCACCGAATAACTTTGTATTATAAAACATTATAACTGGGTTTACCCAGGCGGGAAATGCATAAAGCCTGCCCCCAACAGTCGCCTGCTCCCAAAGCTGAGAATAGATCAAATCTTTCATTTCATCATTTTCACCGCTGAGATCCATGATAACTCCTTTTTGGGCAAAATTCATGATTTCAGTCTGTCCGGATAAAACAAAAATATCAATCTGCATATTCCCGACAATTTTTGTAAGCAGGGGGCCGATGTAGTCATTCCAGTTCGGAAATTGCGCAATGGTTACCCTGATTCCCGGATTGTCCTTTTCGAACATTTCAACTATCCTTTTTTGCTGAACATAGTGCTCATTGCCTCCGCGTACCGCAATGACTATTTCCTTGCCGGTCTTGAGTCGTTTTTTTCCGGTACAGGAAAAAGGAAGAAACAGACAGAGCAGTAAAACATAAACAGTAACCGGAATTAAAATACACCTTTGAATTTCTTTTTTTTGCGACATGAGTAATCTCCCTGAATTTAATTTATATTTTTAAAAATTTTTAATTATAATTATGATTTTCCAACATTGTTTTTTTATCATCATCAAGCCTAAAACACAGCATGGGATATTTTGATTACTATACATACACATGATTGGAATAATCCGTCAGTACTACAGAACCTTTCCATCCGTATCTCTCTTTCCTCTGCTATTTTTTTTATGCGGTCAAGTCTTGTCGTCATAATCCCTCCTTATGTAGTTTTATTATGTATACGAGTGCAAATAAAAATAACCAAGGAAAAATAATTCATTTTTTTAAACTTTGACTTAACCTGATATCATCAAAAAAAGCTGAACAATTATGATCTGCAGGTGTACCCAGCCAATCCACATACAGCATCAGCGTTGCCTTTACTGCCGCTTCCGGAGAAATTATTTCTTTGACATACTCGGAAAATTCAGCGGCATCTATATTCGGCAATAGCTCTATCAGATTTTCAGTATTCAGTTTTTTATTTTCCGCATTATACCAATTAATGGCTATTGCTGCCCTGAATCCGGATTCTTTTTTTATCCAGGCGGAAAAATCATATTTTGTCTGAGCCAGAATAGGGATATTTTCCTGAACATACCAGAAGTTTCCTTCTTTGGCAGGATCAATAGTAATCTTGAGCGCATTGCCGCCTGAATGAGCGGAGGTATCCGCAGTAAATACAGAGTTAACCTTACCCCGGCCGTCGCGCAAGCTCCAGGATAATTCCCAATCTTTAAAATTTTTACCATCATATTCTTCAAAACCAGGATTACGAACAATATTCGCCGGTTGCGTCTTGTTTTCAGACTGCAGTGAATTCAAAAGTTGTTTTGTTATCGTCGGCCGCGCCATACGAAAGACCCCGTTGTCAGTACCTATATAAGCCGTGCCGTCATGGGGGTTTACCGAAACCATCCAGGCATTAATCGGCGCCAGTTCATAAGTAATATTTTTCCAGGTACTCCCGCCATCCAAAGAACGCAAGATGCCGCTGGAACGGCCTTTATAGTGATTTAGATATGTTAAATAAACAATCTCCGGTTTCCCTTGATCAACAGCAATACAGCCAAAGCGGGTTTCGCTAAAAATATCAGGCATTACACCTTCCTGGGTACCAGGTGAAAACCATACAGAACCATTAAACACATGCACACTGTATCCGGTAACAATATAGAGTTTTTCTCCTTTTGAATCACAGTCCATAACTGCTGCCTGATAGACAATATCATGTATTTTTTGCCAGCTTTTTCCGGCATCAGGGGATTTATAAATCGCTTTCAGACCGGCGTCAGTTCCGAAAATGATATCGCTGTTCTTGGAAGCAGCAGCCATGACGACATATTCAAGTTCATTCCATATCTTGCCCCCGTCGCTGCTTTTATATCCTTTATGAACTCCATCTACTCTGACCTGGGCATAGAGTACTTGGTGATTTTGCTGATGAAATGCCAGATAATACCATAAGCCTTTCGGTGCGCCTTGCACATCTGACCAGGTTTGTCCTTCATCAGTACTGATGCGCAGCATTTGTTTAGACCAGCTGCCTATGGTGATAAAGATTTTTTTAGAGCCTTTAACCGGCTCCCAGGCCATAGCGCTGCCGCTTAGCCCTCCTTCAAAACGCTCCAGGTTATTATTTCTAATAAAAGTGTTGCAATTATTTTTTGTAATAAAAGGCCCTAAATCTGTAAAGGTTAAAGCAATAATATCAGGATTTTTGGAAAAGGCTGCGGAAGTTCGGACCTGCAGACGCATTCCGGATATGCCGTCACTGCAGTATTTCCAGGTTTTCCCTCCATCAATGGTTTTATGCACCGGACGATTGGCAAAGGCCATCAAACGTTCTGTCGGGTGTGCGGCTAAACCATCTGCTGACCAGGCCAGCTGGCCCGGTTCCTGCACAGCGCCGTCTGCACTTTCAAAAGGCTGCCAGGTCTCGCCGCCGTCCCAGGAATGATACGGTTTATTTTCAAAATAATTGCCGTCCAGATAGACTATTTTATCATCAACCGGGCTGCAGGCTATACGCCGGTAATCCTGTTCCGGCGCCCCAGCCAGTTTTTCAAATGAATCTCCACCATCTTTTGAACGGTAAACTCCAGCCTTGCCAAATACACAAAAAATTTTATCCGGCTTGCTTTTACTCAGGTCCAAACCCCATAGAATCTCGTTGGGGAGATCGTTACATTTTTTAAAACTGGAACCGCTATCAATACTTTTATAAAAACCCTCGTAGGCCGCGATAAAAATAATTTTATTATTTAAAGGATGTAATATTACCGTTTCAATTTTCAGATTCTCCAGACCTATTGTTTTCCAGGTATTACCGCCATCGGTAGATTTAATAAGGCCGTGGGTGTGGGTGCCGGCATATATGGTCAGACAGCGTTTACCGTCGAAAGAACGCGGATCAAAGGCAAAATAATTATGCTGCGCCTTATTTCTGGCTGCGCTGCATTTAAACACGAGTTTCCATTCCAGACCATCGTTTTCCGTATAATAAATGCCGTCTACCAGGGGAGAATAATATTCTTCGAGAAAAGGTTTGTTGCGCAAATCGCCGGCTTTTTGCCGCGCGCCTTCCGATGATTTTGTCCCCAGGCAAAAAAGAATATGTTTATTTTTAGGATCAAACGCTACTCCTTGTGTGCCGTTGGCATTGATACCCTTATGCCGCATATTCCAGTTTTTGGCCCCGTCATAGGAAATATATATGCTCCCCAGGTCACTGGCGAGCGCTATTGCGCTGGGATCACTTTCACAAATTGCAATATAAGTGCCGTTTTGACTGACATCGCCCCCTCTTAAACCCTTGGCTCTCTGTTCATCCGTGCGCATAAAAATTTGTTGCCATTTTTCTTTCTCAGGAGCCGGCAAATCAATAAGACCAGCTTTTTCTGCGGGTGTTACAACTGGGCTAAGATTAGTCGTATTTTTTATAGAAGAATTTTGATTTAGACTTTGCTGTTCCTGCTGAGAAAAAAATATTTTTCTGACTTTCATACCCTCAGGCGGATTGGGGCCGATATATTGAAAACTTACAGAGGTTACAGTAAAAGGTCCGTCAGCTTCAATGGTATAAGTTCTGGCCTCCCAGGATTTGATGTCCTTATCGAGCGCTGAAATTTTCCGTTCTTTCCCCAGTGGTTTCTCCGATAAATTCACGACAGTAAATACGTTGGCCATAAGCGGAACAGTCAGCTCTCCAACCTGCCCGGAACTGTCAGTATAATCATAATTAATTTCATAATGCATGTACCATTTCCCGCTGCCAAGTTGTATCCCGTTTTTTCCGTCACGCAGCTTAAGCGCCATTCCCGCCATTTTCCCGGCCGGATCAGGCTGACCAGTCAAATAGGGGCTGTTATCCGCGTCGTTTTCGAGAAGGCCTGCTCCCCAGCTTGAGACTATATAGTCAGCCTGCAGTTCATTACCGAGAATATATACTTTGCTTCCGATATCTTCAGCATGATTCCAACTGCCGAATATACCGGTGAGCAGTATAAGAAATGTGCCGATTTTGAAGTTTGCGAATCTTTTATTCATTGTTAGCCTCCACTATACTTGTTATTAATGTTTATTTTATTCTTCATTAGATTTAAAAACTATATAATTTCATTTTACCAATCACTGATTGTTCCGTCTTCTCTGAATAGTTTGGGAATATGGGTGGGGATTACAGGATGCTGCTTGCATAAATCCTCATTTAATTCTATACCCCAGCCTGGTTTTTCCGGCAGTTTAATAAAACCGTTTTCTACGCGTAAGGGTTCGCTTATGATATCGTTGCGCCAGTCGGTTAGAAACAAACGTTCCTGAATTAAAAAATTGGGAATAACCGCGTCCAAATGCATGGATATAGCTGTTAAAACAGGGCTCATGGGGCAATGCGGAGCAATATAGGCAGAATGAGCTTCGGCCAGATGAGCTATTTTCAGGGCTTCGCCAAACCCCAGGCAGCGCGCCAGATCAGGCTGCAATATAGCCGCGGCCTTTAGTTCAAGTATTCTCTGAAAATCCCACTTGGTAACAAGTCTTTCACCTGTAGCTATGGTGATAGGCACATTTTTTGCAACTTCTGCCATGGCTTTCTCATCGTCCGGTGGCACGGGTTCTTCATAAAAAAATATATCGTAATCTTTTAAAGCATTGCCAATTTCAATTGCCAGTCGCGGATCATATCTGCCATGCCCGTCAAACATCAGAAGAATTTCCGGTTTAATATTTTTGCGGATGGTCTCGGCCAGCAGCGTAATCCGTCTGACAACCGTCGGATCCTTTATTGGCCAAACCGGTACTGCTACGCTGAATTTTAAAGCCTGGTATCCGGCCGCGAGGGCTATTTGAATCTTATCGCGCACTTCTTCTTTTTCTATTGCGCCGCCTGTCCAGCCGTTGGCATATACCCGTATTTTATTTCTGTATGGTCCGCCCAGCAGTTTGTATACGGGCTGCTTGAGGCTTTTACCAAGTATATCCCATAAAGCGCATTCTAT
>DNNS01000245.1 GCA_003497555.1 Spirochaetia bacterium | reverse complement strand
TTTAGTACACAGGGACGGGCTTTATTGTTTTATTTACCCAAGAAATAAATTTGCACCCTCGGGCTGCACGGCAAATAAATAACCGGTATAGAACTAAAGTATCGGTAATAATTTAATGTCACGAATAGGTAAACTTTAGATATAACGATTTTTTATCATTTTAATTACAAGTTTTTACTTTGCTGTCAGATTCGTAACCGGGCGATTTTTAATTATTTTTACCTGATTTTTTTCATAACCACAACAGGAATACTGCTTCTTGTTCCCTGATACTCCACAATCAGAAAATAAATTCCATCGTTCACCGGTCTTCCGCTGCGGTCTTTTTTATCCCAAACCACAACCGTATCTCGCATATTTGCCGGATCAAGCTGGCGGATAATCACACCGGAACGATCATATACCGTAACTTTTTTCGGTTTTTCTTCAGTTGCGCCATTATGATGTTTGCAGACAATAAGTACATTGTCATCGTGTTTGCTTACAATGGTGGCTGCTGCTCCGCGGCCTGAGGTCTGTTTAACCAGATATTCAATTACCGGAATTCCGTTTTCACGGGATTTTATGGAACTGATCTGATGCGCTAAATCTTCATCATTTATTTTTTTTGCCCATAGGCGCGCTAAATCCGAAAGGCCGTCAAGATTTACAAGGCTGATATCAAAAGTAAAACTTATTCCTTTTTTACTTTCATTGCCTGCTTTGTCCCGGGCCCTGATATTGTACGTATATACGCCTGATTTTTTAAACGAAAGATTAAGCTGGGAAGAATCAGTTACAGTATTATACTCGGAACCGTTTAAACTATAGGAATAATTATCCAGATTAAGATCGCTTATGGTAATAATAATATTCGTTGCATATTCAAAATATGCGTTGGTAGTAATTTTTGCCGGTAAATTAACATCCGGCGGGGTGAAATCTGCGCATACTGTAATAACTGCGGGCGGACTGTATATTCCAAAATCATCAACCGCCCTGATCAGCAGCCGGTTTGTCCCTTCCGGCAGGCTCTGCGCCGGTATTTTCCATGCTTCCCTGCCTTCCGCTTCATGCGTGGTCAGCCAGTTATTCCAGGAAAAAATCACTTTCTGCAGGTTGGATTCGGAATCTGCTGCAGTTCCCTGTATTGTTCCTGCGCTGTTTAAAAATGTATTATCAGCCGGAGATACCAGCGTAATATCAGGCGCCGTATTATCAGTCAGGGAAAAAATGATATTTACGGCGGTAATGGTATTACCCGCAAGATCCTGGGCTGTACCCGGTATATGCGCATATATATTTTCCATGCTATTCCCCAGATTACCGGAGGGAGTAAAGAGCGCATTGCTGGCCGAGAGCAGGCTCCAGGTCCCGGCGATGGTTCCATTGGTATTGGAAATTACCAGGCTGTTTGTAATACTGCTGTTCATGGCTTCACTGAAAAAAAGCAAAACCGCAGATGATTTGGAAACTCCTGTCTGGCTGTTTGACGGCGCCGAAGAAATGAGCACAGGGGCGGTATTGTCAATACTGAAACCGGCAGTCAGGTTGGTATTGGTTGTATTGTTAGACATTACATACATGAAATAAAACGTATATGTTCCGTCTGCAAGCGCGGCGGTATTAAAATTGGTTGACCAGTTGGTTCCGCCGGTAAGCGTCACCTGGCTCCAGGGCGAAGAATTATTGGTTTTCATGAATGCGCCTGATGGTTCTGAGATTCCGGTTTTTATTGTTCCGTAAATGGCAGTGATGCCTGATAATAATGAGCCGGACACAGGAGCAGAAAGCAGTATCTCTCCCTGCTCGCTGGTAAAACGTATATTGGTCTGCTGCAGATGTTTTTCCAGACCTGCGGCATTGGATGCGTCTAAAGTTACTGTATAAAAACCCGGAGGGAATAGTTCCGTATTAATAAAATTTGTCCAGTTGCTTTGAGCTGCGGAAACCGCATATACAGTGTTGGTAGTGCTGTTGGAAATACAGAGCCTGGCCCAGGTTACCGGCGCAAATGAATCATACAGGGTGCCGGAAATATTGGTTATTCCGCATACTGCGCTGTTCTCCCATACAGAACTGAAAACCGCATCCGGCGGAGTAAAATCAAAATAGTTGGTCTGGCAGTAAATTGCTTCTTCTCCGTATTGATTTGTCGCTTTTGCGTAAAAAATATTGGTTTTATTTTCATGAGGCAGAGCGCTGAAATTATTCGTTGTCCACACGGCAAGTCCGCCGGCCGGAGTATAATCGGTTCCGTTGGTGCTGAAAAGAACCGTACCGGCTGCGTTTGCGGAACTCCCGCTGAAGGACAGATTTGTATTTGTGATCCATGAATCAGGCAGAGGGCTGGATATGGAAACTGAAGGCAGCGGAGGCCGGTTGGTAATGTCATTATAAACCGCTAAAATTTCAGTCTGACTCAGGGCATAATTGTAAATTCTGACATCATCAACAGCTCCGGGCACATCAGGATTCGCCCATACTTTTACCGGATCATTATAATTATAGGTTCCGGTAAAGGATGCGCTCTGGGTACCGATTTTTATATCATTGGAATAAGAAATAACTGACATTTGACCGGCAACAGAATTCTGATCAATCGTAAAGGCAATAAACTGCCAGGTGTCCGGAGTAATCGCTATTTTATATGTTGAGAAATTATCCGTATCCACAGTATCGCTTCTGACCTGAAAATAATAGGCATTTCCCACCCACATCACACGCCAGATTCCGTTTCCATTTTGCTGGCCAAAGAGCCTGCGGTAATCGGTTACCCCCGGATTCATTTTCACCCACATGGATACTGTAAAATTTTTATTGCTGAGACGAAGCGATTCGCTTGTACCCATGTTAAGATGATCATCAATACCGTCAAACCAGATTCCTCCCATATTTGTGCCGTTCGTCCACACCGGAGCGCTTTCAAATACAGCATTTAAATCATTTCCGGATGAATCATACGCTGTAGTTCCCGATTTCTCGTTCATTTTAAGCTGGGCTGCCAGTCCGCATACCCAGTAATTATTGGTAACAGGAGATAGCCCTGTACCGGAAATTATCAGTTTTTTACCGTTAAGCAGTGAATAGCTGTTATTGCTGAATGTTTTTTTATTATTATCTGCTGCCTGAAAAGTGTAATCTGCAGGACAGCCGGATGGAAGATCTCCGCTGAAACTGACAGTGCCGGTATAGGGAGCAACGCCGTTCGTCTGTCCGTCCGGACCGGTTACAGAAACTGTAAAATTAAAATTACTTCCGGAGAATACTTCTGTTCTGTCTGCTGCGGTAAAATGATCATAATTATACAGGTAAACTGAAATCGCAGCCGATTCATTGGTTTTGGTTTCATAAAGCGCAGAAGCCCTGATTTTATAATTTGTAAAGCTTACAGTATTGAAAATTACCGGAACATCAAGCATATTATTATTGGAGCTTTCGAACTTGACGGTAAAAGGAGTAAATCCTCCGGAAGGAACAGATGCTATTTCAACATATCCCTCAAAACGCGGCAGATAATTACTTAAATTGGCGGCATTCCGGGCAATGATTGTAATCACATTGGTTTTATACCGGGCGGTGTTTTCAGGAATCCCCGAAAAAGCGAAATTATCCAGATTGGCATCAGAAGCATAACTGCCCTGCACTGTGTATTCAAGAGTTATGGAATCAAGAAATTCATTCTCACGGGTATTAACCAGAGAAGCTCCTTTGGTGTTTTTAATCCCGTCAATACCGCATTTTAATGTAAGAGAATATATTCCGTCGGCAAAATCTCCGGCTTTCTGAAACTGAATTTCCCTGGTATTGGAAATAAAAGAAATGGCAGCAGGGGCTATTTGCCCCTGTACGGCATTGGACAGGCTTACAGTGGATGCATTAATGGTATTGGTAAAAAAGCTGTCCATAACAGCAGGCAGGCCCGGAGAATGAATTTTTACACTGATAGTGTTTGTTGCTCCAAGATTAAATACTGTATTATTTATATCAACCCTGGGCGCATAGGGAGCGCATTTGGGATCAAATATGGTTATATGGCCTTCGTATCCGCTTGCACCGGTTGCAGGATACTGCTTGAATACACCAAAACGCGCTTCTGCCATATACATGCCGTCAAGATAGGGGAACATCATGGCCGGAACCTGGGTGCAGCTGCCGTTTAAGTAGGATGTATAATAAGGCAGGCCGGTATAACCGGAAACCAGTTCGCTGTCACGGCCCGCGCTTCTGTGTACGGCAAGACTGCCGTTATAATACATGGAACTATGACTCATTCCCCCGCCTGTTGCCGCAGCGCCAAAATGCAGAAAATCCGAAATACACTGCTGTTTATGCGTATCAATTCCCCGTACTGCAAATACCGTGCCGTCCGCTTTCACATCAATGCCCCGCAGATTATGAAGATAATTTGTGGAAACAATGATGAAATTTGTACCTGCACTGTCGGTTGATTTGATTATAATACCGGTTTTTTTGGGATTGGATTCGCGGTAGGTAAGGGCAAGATAAAGTTCATCGCTGTTTGCCGGGTTTATTGACATGCCCATGATCCAGTAATCAGTATCATTGCCGCCGGGCACGAGTACGCTGAAATCAAGATATTGATTACTGATAAAATTGGTTGTACAGGCAGCAGAACCGGTTTCAGTCAGTTTTAATAAATAACAGTTTCCGGCAGTGATATTTTCTTTCATGGCAATAAAAATATTGGTCTCGCCCAGGGAATTAGTCTGGGAGATAAAGGCTGACGGATATTCTATTTCGGAATCAGCGCTGTGCAGGGGATCAAGATCTACCAGATTGGCTTCCCAAAGTACCGATGATGCTGCAAGATTATATTTCACAACTTTTTTGGCATACACAGCCCACAAGGTATCAATAGATGTTTTGGTAATCCACGGGAACTGGGAATCTGCGCTGAATACCGGATATTTAACCAGACTGTGGGAGTTTTTATCATATTCAAAAACATACCGTTTTCCATCCGGCATGGCGGTTCCAACATCCGCTGCATAGGAATAGAAATAGGAAACATATATTTTGTTGGTATTATAAGGATCAATATAAATATCATTAACCGCAGCATACTGGCAGCTGAGTTCAGGAATGGCGCTGCTCCAGGAATGAGTCAGACAGTCATAATACTGTACTCCGTTATAGGTTGCAGCCCAGACTCGCTTGTGATACGGATCATACACAACCCTGGTTACGCGTTTACTCAATATTCCGTTATTGTCGTTATAATGGCCCACAAGATTTCCGCCGGCTCTTGAGTATACTGCAACACCGTTTCCCATGGAATCCCAGCGCAGGCGGTTATCCGTAGTAGTGCCGCCCGGGCCTTTGTACAGCAGACTTTCCCCGGTGGCGCAGAAAATATAATCATTCACCGGATCATAAGCAACAGATGTCATGTGTTTATAGGAAAGGTCCGCTCCGTCAGCCCGCGCATAATCGGTAAAAGACAGCCCGTTATAGGAACTTAATCCGCCATAAATTCGGTCATAAATCTGATTAGGGAATGACTGAAAGTTCATGGCCAGGGCGCCGGGATTAAAATTAAAGTGCCGGTAAATCCAAGGCCAGACATGTTCGCCTCCGCTGGCATTTACCGTATCAAGCGAAAGAAAACTGATATCATTTATACTGCAGGCATGAATATCCGCGCCGTTTTTCCAGTCAATGGTAATATTGCCCCGGGTTGTCATTTCGGTTTTATATTGCGCAACAACATCAACGGTTTTGGTATGAACATATTTTACCGGTAATTCCGCAGACTGATAGGCAGTATAACCGGTATTGTCAATCATTTTTTTTACAGTAAATAATCCCGAGCCGTCAAGCTGGGAAACTATATAAAATCCGTATTTTTTCCTGGAGAATTTATAATCATGCAGATTATTAAAATTATTTGTTCTGTAATAAAAATATTCATTGAAGGAATAAATATCAACCCCGGGGTCCGCAAGACCGAACATTAGGTAATAAGTAAAAATCTGTATATTATCTCCCACGTCGTGATCACAGAAACCCGGGAATTCATACGACAGAACAATATAATTGACTGTATTGGTAAGATTATTTATAACCAGATGATTGCTTATGGACGCAAGGACATTCTGTTTGTCTGTAATGGAAAGTTCTTCTGCCAGTTTTTTTACAGGTAAGGAAACATAGCAGACATTTGCATCCGGTATATTTCGTTTTTGCTTGAAATAACTTCCTGCTTCCATGGAGTTTGCGGATGCGGAATTTATTACCAGTAAAACATCATTATATGACGGCATGGAAAAAAGAATTACTGCTGTCTGTATTAAACAAAAAGCTTTTATTGCAATTAATGAAAATGTTTTCATTTTTATGCCTTTAGATTAATTTGTAAAAATACTTGATTAATTATAGTATATTTTTTTTACAAATGCAAGGTGTTTTTTTAAACATGCAATATTTTTGTAGGATCCTACAAAAANNTTTTTTGATAATTTCTCTTTTTTTTTATATAATAAAGACATTATGACACTAAAAACCCGGTAATGGAATGGTAATTTTTTCTATTTTATGTATAAAACCGCACTTTTTATTATTTTTTTCCGGAATTTTACTTGCTTTTAGGCCCCGAGCGATTATACTATTATATACGCGGCGCAGATGAAAACAGCAGACAACGAAAAAGTAAAAAAAATTTCATTTATATCAGGATATTCCCAGGAAACCAGGAATATGCTGAATCTCAAAGTTCTTACTTCAGGACATGTAATTCTTGAACCAGGGTACCGGCATCAGGGCTTTCTCTCGTTAAACCGGATGCAGATAATAATTCAGGGAGAAGGAACAGCCTATATTAACGGTAAAAAACAGGATCTGAAAGCAGGCAATGTATATATTTTCCCGCTTCTTAATAATNNTTGAGCTTTACAACGAGGGAGTGCTTGAAAAAATTTACGGACAGTTCAATTTAAATTATTTTTCTCTTGATATTTTCAATAATGAAAAAGATGTATTGGTTAAAAAGTTTGATCCGTTAATGATTGAAAGGTATAAAAGTATATTGAAAAAAGGAAGTTTATTTCATGCCAAATCTCTGATGTATGAGATTCT
>DNNS01000239.1 GCA_003497555.1 Spirochaetia bacterium | reverse complement strand
GCGGCAACGAAGTAGATGGCGCAGGCTTCAAGCAGCTATTTACAAAGGAGTAAATCATGAAATCAAAATACAAGGTATTAATCATACGATTACCGCGTATTAATATTACAGTCAAATTATTTTTTCTTTATTTTTCAATGGCTTCGTTCTTTATAAGAGCTGAAAATACCGGGACGATGAATTCAAAACTTATTCATATTGTTCCGGACCAATATGAAATAATCATTAAAAATAATGCTCCGCAAACCACAGTATTCGCAGCCGGCGAATTAAGCGGATATTTCAAAAAGGTCACAGGCCATGAGCTTACTGTAAAGACGTCTTTAACAGCAGGGAAAAAAGGCATTTTTATCGGACATAACAACATTCTTCCCAAAGAAGATCGCTTTAATATAACTAATTATTCTCTGGAAGAAAAGTTTTTAATAGATGAAATCAGGGAAAATATTATTATCATGGGAGCAGACTGTGATGTTGATCCCGCAGTACCGGGTATCGACAATTTTAGTCTGTTGTTCGGCGTATATGAGTTTATTGAACGTTTTCTTGGCGTCAGATGGTATGCCCCGGGCGAGCTTGGTGAATGTTACGTGAAAAAAGATAAAATTATAGTAAGCGGGATGCCCATAGAACAGAGGCCAAAATACTGGAAGCGCTCGTACTGGCCGTCTGTGTTTTACGAAGCAACAGTTTCTGATTCGGTTTTGTGGGGGCGTAGAATGAAAGGATTCGGTTGCAGGCCTTTTACACCCAATCATAGTATGAAAGATCTTGAAAAAGTATTTGGCGACACCCGACCGCAAATATATGCGCTTAATCCCGATGGGAGCAGACATTTTGGAATAAATTACAGCTGGCCGCATTTTTGTTTTTCGCATCCGGATACACTGAAGTCTCTGCTCGAAATGATAGACGCCTATTATCAAAATACTTCTATCGGGAAATTATGGAAAAATGTACACCCGGATAGTAATTATATTTATATTGTGCCCAATGATAACTTTCTTTTTAATCAATGCTGCTGCAAGGAATGCCAGGCCAAAACAGATAAAACAAGAGGAACAGAAGGTATGCAAAGTGATCTGGTTTGGCAATTCGTTGTACAGGCTGCTAATGAATTAAAAAAAAATTATCCTGAAAAAAAAGTCGTAGCGCTCGCATATCAGGGATTTCTGCTCTCGCCCAGGGGAATCACATTTCCCGATAATGTCATTGTTCAAATCTGTTATATTCCGTACATTATTTTTTCCGGGCTGCCGGCATATGAAAAAAAAATTGAAGACATCATAACTGCATGGAGTAAACTCGTAAAAGAAATATCAGTCTGGCATTATTATCTGCCGTTTGGCGATTATCCTTTTATTATGCCGTCTAAACTCGCTGTGTGGTATAAGACGCAAACGCAGATAAAATCATGTTTTATGGAATTGACAGCTACCAAAGATCGGCGATCGTATTTGCCTGATAATCAGCATCACACAGGCAATGTCGGGACATGTCTCGCCCAGGTTAATCTTAACCTATATTTTTCCATGAAAGCTATGTGGGGAAGTGATTTTGACAGCGGCACAGAACTTGATGAATACTATAAAAATTTTTTCGGAACAGCGGAAATTCCAATGAAAGAATTTCATCAATTGGCAATTTCCAGATGGGAAAAAATTACTGATGTTGAGGCGAAAAATATTTATAATCCCCGGATCTCAGGTAAAGATTTATATGAAAATATTTATAATGAAGCAGTGGTTAAGAAATTTACTGAACTTTTTGAAAAAGCAGAAAAGCTGACAGCTTCCGGTTCGATATTCAGAAAACGGCTGGAATGGATTAGGCAGTCATATTTAGATTCTTTTTTTTCCAATGCCCGGGCTTTTTATAGCGAGAGCAAGATTTCAAAAAATATTATATTGTTTTCATCAATGGGAAAGCCGGTAATTGACGGCAGTATTGATGAAAGTTTCTGGAAAAACAGAGAAGATTTTATATTTAAACGTAATGATGCGCCTCTGCCTCCAAGATTTGCTTCCGAATGTAAATTTGGTCTGGATCAGGAAAATCTATATTTTGCTATCAAAGCTGATGATCCGGACAGTATGAGCCAGCTGCTGGTCTGCAATTCTTCCGATTCTCAGGTTTACAAAGATGATTCTTATGAAATATTTATTTGTCCGGAAGCTGATAAGCCGGAAATCTACTACCATATCTGCGTAAATCTTAAAGATATTGTTTTTGACGAACTCTTCAATAAAGAAAAAAAAGGTGATATTACCTGGAACAGCGGCATTGTATCCAAAACGCAACGTAATAACGGCAATTGGACAGCAGAATGCAGCCTGCCTCTGAAAAACATGAAACTTGATATCAATGAAACGTTCAAATGGCGCTTAAATCTGTGCCGAAACAAGAAAAGCGGTGTTGCTGAAAATCATGAAATGTCACAATGGTGCCCTACCTATGGCAGTTTTCATAATATCACGGCAATGCCCTTAGTAAATGTTGTTTCCAGACAAGACGGCATATTTGAAAATTTTGAAAATTCTTTATTATCAGATATGCCATTATCATTCATGCTCTACGATCAGAGTATGCCAAATGGCAAAAAGGTAGATGATTTCTCATCTTGTACCGCACAAAAAGGCCGTTTAGTCTGGAATATCGATTTTCCGGCACAAGAATTTATTTCCAAGAATTATGCCAGTTTGCAGTTTAAAAAATTTATCAATTCTGATATTAAAAATAGTTATATAGCAGAAATAAAATTTTTAAACGCTGATACAAATATTTTACTATTAGCAGCTTATTCGTTTAACGGTGCAGATGAAAAAAAATATTCAGATTTTTTCCGTTTGTCAATAGATGCCTCGCCGCAATGGCAAATTAAAAGTTTTAATATCCAAACAGAAGGCGTACAGGCTTTATTGAAAAAAACTAAAGATATTGATTTTGCCCCGCCGGTACAAATCAATCAATTTGCCATCTATGCCAAATCAAAAGGAGCAGAAAAATACAGCGGAAACGTGCAGATCGCATATATAAGATTTACCGGAAAACCGATTAAAGAACAGTAAGATGTACAAGCTTGTTGCCGGCTCCAAAAAACCAAACCAAGA
>DNNS01000705.1 GCA_003497555.1 Spirochaetia bacterium | reverse complement strand
GTATAAGCACAGCGCCTGACCAGGGCGGCGAAGTTCCTTTCCATAAATTTGTAACCGTCAAACTGCTGTCAGCGGAAAAAAATAATATCAAAACAGCTGAAGAAGGCTGGCAGATTGTAAAAGAAATAAGCGACGGAAAAAACCGCTTTGTCCGAATGATCAAAAACAACACCGAATCAGTCTGGAAAATAAACGAAAAAGAACTGGTGCTTGAAGAAACCGAATTTATGGTCACAAGACCCGACGGAACAACTCTTTATAACGGAGAACCCAAAGAAAAAGGCAAATTTTTCCAGGTAGGCCATTTAAGCGATATTCACGGGAAAAAAGATCACGCTCCAGTGCAGAATCTGAGCATTCTGTCTTTTATAGATGAAATAAAAAACAGCACGGTAGTACGCTGGGGAAAATCGCTTATCAAAGACGGCAATGAAAGGATTACGGTATTTTTTCAGAATCCCACACCGGGACGCGATATTCTGCGCCCCGGCCTGAAATTTAAGGTTGATTCAGCCAAAGGCGCAACCACAGCCGACAAGTTTAATTTTATTTCCCTGATGCTTGCCCTCTTCCTGGGTACAGCAGCCCTGCCGCATATTTTAATCAGGTATTACACTGTTCCCAGTCCGGCCTGCGCCAGAAAATCCACAATTGTTGCAATTGCCGCGATCGGGCTTTTTTATATACTTACTCTTTTTATGGGCCTGGGCGCCATGGTCGATGGAGTGATCGATCTTACCAATGACAATATGTCTGCGCCTTTACTGGCCCGTTCGTTTGGAGTAACAATTTTTGCCTGTATTTCAGCTCTGGCTTTTGCCACAGTACTCGGTACGGTAAGCGGCCTGATTGTAGCCGCATCCGGGGCTGTGGCCCATGATCTTATGGACAGGTTTATGGGAATGAATCTCACAGATCAGGGAAAGGTAAAAGCCGGAAAAATCGCTGCCGTATGCGTAGGCTTGTTAGCCATGGTGCTGGGAGTAATTTTTAAAGGCATGAATGTTTCATACCTGGTAGGCTGGGCATTCGCCATTGCTGCTTCGGCCAATCTGCCGGCTATTGTAATGATACTTTTCTGGAAAGGGACTACCGCCAGGGGAGTTATCGCTTCCATTTTATCAGGGCTGTTTTCAGCCCTGGGAATGATACTTCTTTCGCAGGAAACTTTTGATCTGGTTTATCATATACCGCATATTAAAGCTCCGATGCCTATAAATAATCCGGCAATAATTTCCGTACCGATCNNAAAAAAAGCAGGCGCTGCAATCTGCCGGCTGAAGTTTTAAAGATTTTTTACCGTATCGATAAATTTTTGTCTGTTTCCGCGTTGCCAGCAGATTAATTTATGCCTGGCAGCAGCGCCCCGGTCCAGGGAAAAGTCCGAAACCGGGGAATGAAAAATTTCCGATAATAAATACAGCGCTGCTTTATTGGCTTTTCCAGCCGACGGCGGTGCGTTTACTTTCAGAACCAGAATGTTATTTTTTACCTCCGCCCCGCTTTTACGGGCCGAGGCTTTTACTTTTACAGGAAAATACAGACAACCGTTTTTTTCAGAAAGATCAGTCATTTGGGATCAAGAAAAATATTAATCTCGCCTTCGCGCTGAAAATAGGAATTATGTACCGGGATTCCTTCCAGCGGCCGAAAACCGTCGGCATAAAAATCAAAAACATACATTTTACCGGTTTCAAATTTGTCGCGTACCAGTTTAAAGGGCAGGGTTATACCGGCTTGCTTGCGGCTGTGCACCATTATGGAAACACCGGAAAGATCAACCGGTTTTCCGGTGCGCGAGTTGTAAAAAGCAAAATTGATATTAAATGACTGATATTCAAAATATTTCTGGTTATGAACCATGGAAATTCTGTTTTCGGGACGGTAGGAAAATGGATGTATATTCCTTGAAACCAGATAATATTTGTCATTTACCAGCAGAATAAAATTATATCTGCCGGCGCGGCCGAAAAAATCCCTGTTAAATACATGCTCGGCCTGGGCTGTTACCGTCTTTTTTTTAAAAAATAAATACCAGGGACGCCCGGAGACCAGGGAGGTTGTAAGCGGCCGGTATCGGTATTCGGTTTTTTCGTTTTTCAGGGTTTCGCGGCGGGCGAAATACAATTTTTTATACATATCCTCGGTTTCAGGAATATTACGTACAAAAACCGTAAGGCTGATTTTGCCGTAATTTTTGGCAATAAAAGGAAGTTTGTTAAGAGGCGGCTTGAAATATAATTTAAAAATGAAAATCACGGCAGCCAGAATTAAAACCGCCGAACCGGCAGTTACAGCAGCTACTACCCTCAGGGGAACCGCTTTTACCAGACCCTTGTATTCATCGGATTTTCCCTCCGTTTTTTTTCCGGCGGAAGCAGCCATGGTTAAATCCATCTCCCTGGCCGTACCGGAAACTTCCCCGGCCCGGGAGGATACAAACTGGCGGATAATAGTCTGCTCCTCGATTTCATCGCGGGTTTTAAGCTTGCGTTCAAGTTTACGCAGGACATCGCTCACATTAATGTAACGGTGATTGGGATTGATACGCATCATTTTTTTTATCATGCGCTGTACCCACCAGGGAGCTTCAATTTTCAGTTTACGCCTGCGCCCTTTTTTAATGGCCGCGATATTGGCAGCTCCCATGCTGTTGGCAAAAGGAGTCTGCCCGGTAAAAAGCGTAAAGAGCAGACAGCCCAGGGCATAGATGTCGGAAAACTCCGTTGCATTGCGCGAACCGCTGAAAAGTTCCGGAGCCATAAAAGCCGGTGTTCCGCTGATGGTATCGCCGCCTTTTTTGCCGTCGATTTCATCTTTCACGGAAGAAATGCCGAAATCCGAAACCTTTATTTCTCCCTTGAGCGAAAGCAGGACATTGGCGGGTTTGATATCCTGGTGAATAATGCCTTTTTTATGAGCGTATAGAATTCCCTTGAGAATATTTTTAAAAATCAGCAGGCCGGGCGCCAGGGGCAGGGGTTTGCCTCCGGAAAGTTCATCAAGAGCCATGCCCTCTACATATTCCAGAACAATATAGTAGTTTCCGCCTTTTTCAAAATGATCATAAAAATTAACAATGTTTTCGCACTGAAAATCAATCATCAGCCTGGCTTCGTTGGTGAATAAATCTATGCTTTTTTTGGAGCGTGCCATCAGCTTTTTTATTACAACTTCTTTATTGAGGGTAGGATGCATGGCGCGGTAAATTTCACCCATGCCGCCTTTGGCAATCTGTTCCTTGACTTCATAATTTCTAATCTGCATAATCTTTCCCCCCTAAATAAAATAATCTATTTTCATGGCGCGTTTTACCGCCTGCATGGTCGCTGCCGATAGTTCCCGGCCGCGCGCTGTTCCCCTTTGGGCTGCTGCTTCTAAAAATTTGTGATCATTTCGTACCGAAAAATAACGTTCGCGCATGGGTTTGATAAAAGCGCATAAATTTTCCGCAAAACGTTTTTTACAGGCCACACAGCCGAAAGCCGCATTACTGCACCCGGTCTCTATCCCGGGAACCTGATCGGGGAAAAATGCCCGGTAATACATAAAAACCGTGCATACTTCAGGATGTCCGGGATCAGACGGATGAATGCGTGATTTATCCGTAACTGCGCTTTTGATTTTTTTTACAATACTTTCGTCATCATCGCAGAGAAAAATGGCATTGCCGAGGGATTTGCTCATTTTTTCCCTGCCGTCAAGCCCGGGCAGAACAGGAACTTCGCCAAGCAGCTCGCGCGGCTCAGTAAGAACTTCACCGTAAAGTGCATTGAATTTCCGGACGATTTTCCTGGTGAGTTCGATATGCGGAACCTGATCTTTACCAACCGGGACCAGATCCGCCCCGAAAATGGTGATATCTGCAGCCTGGTTGACCGGGTAACCGAAAAAGCCGTACGTCATTTCTTTGGCATAGCCTGCGGCAATTTCCGATTTGATGGTGGGATTATATTTTAAAAGCGCCATAGGAACAATCATGGAATAATAAAGGGTCAGCTCGGCAATTTCCGGAATACGCGATTGAATAACAATATTTGCCGTCTGCGGATCAATTCCTGCGGCAAAATAACCGGCAATGACGTTGTAAATATCTTCTTTAATTTGTTCCGGCCGATCGAAATTGGTAGTAAGGCACTGTACGTCAGCCACCAGCAGATATGTTTCATATTCATGCTGAAGACGGGCGCGGTTTTTCAGAGTGCCGATGTAATGCCCCAGATGCAGATTGCCGGTTGGACGATCTCCGGTGAGTATGCGCTTCATGATTCGAACCACACCGGGCTTGACCAGGCAATATGATTATCGGTTTGCGTTACCCGCACATACCAGGCAGCAGGCTCCGCATCATTAATAATTATTTCTCTTTGAAAAGTTTTTCCATCGGGGATTAACCTGGTATAAAGAATTCCATTTTTCATTAAATCAATTTTTTTTAGTTTGTTTTCACCGGTAATATCAGTAAAAAAAACTTTCCTGGACTCATTGGCTGCGGTCTGCCCCATAAAAGCTCCGTTGCCTGTAAAAAGCAGGCGGATGCGGGCATTGGTAGTTGCATACACACGGCGTGCGCGGTAAGCCTGCAGAATGGAAGCGCGGTCCAGGCTTTCGGAGAAAACAGCAGTAAGGCCGTTAAG
>DNNS01000580.1 GCA_003497555.1 Spirochaetia bacterium | reverse complement strand
ACGCGATGTTGGTTTAAAATTTTTGCCAATATTTTTTTTACTAATCTTTTTTTATTTTTTCCCTAATATGACGGTAATCAGCAACAACAAAACTTCCAAGCTGTTTTTATTTTCTTTCATAATAGTATTGCTCTCTGCGATTGGTTTTAGGCTTTTCAAAGCTACTCATTCCGGCATGTTGTTTGATGAACTTTTTTCGATTTTTCAATACAGCGAAAATTTAAAAACAGTCTTTACGCTGTATGACGCGCCCAATAACCATATTTTAAATTCATTTATACTGCATTTCACTGCAAGAATTTTTAATTTCAGCGAATACTATCCGCGTATTCATGCTGTAGTATTTAGCATAATATATTCAGTTGGCATGTTTGTTATTATCCGCAAAATATTTACACATAACATCATCGCATTATCCGCTTTACTTGTTTTACTATTTAATATTTATATTTTTGATCTATCGATTCTTGCCCGGGGATATACCATTGCCCTCGCCGTAATCGCAGTAGAAATTTATTTGGCTCTTAGATTTATTGATAATATGGATCAACAGCTATCCTGTCAGCTGGTAATAAAAACCGCAATTGTTTTTTCTGTTCTCAATTTTCTTGCTTTTGCTGCTTCCTTCACAAGTCTGGTATGTTTAGTTGCGATCTGTTTCGGCCTTGTAGTATATTTGTTAATCAATGGCATTAAGAGCAAGAATTATACTGCTTTTTTCCTCTTTACAGGCATCACCGTATTACTAACCGGTATTTTTTTTGCAGCTATACTGCTGCCGATTTTTTCTCAATTCGCCGAGACTGTTCAAAAAAGCAACATCAGCGGAAATGCCTGGAATGAATTTACTTTATACATAGGTAATTTATTTTCATTATTTACTGGAGATTTTTTTATTACAAACAGACATAATAGTATTATCTTCTTTGCTCTTGTTGTTTTTTTATTATTCCGGTTTTATTTAATTCGGCCAGGCTCTGCTTCATTTTCAGACAAATACAGCATATTTTTTTTATTTTTCTTTTTAGTTTACGTTTTTTTACTTTATATTAATTTGGCTGTATTCAGAACGTATCTCGGGTATCCGCGAAACCATGTATTTCTGATTCCGGTATTCATACTTGCAGCTTTCGTTTTACTTGAAAGCATGATTTTATGGAATTCATCAAAAGCGTTTAATGCGATTATTTCAACCATATCGATTATTTTAATGACAGGCTTTATATTCCGTTTCCCGTCAACGCACGTAATAGAAATATCTAACTGGAAGTACCAATCAATCACCAAACCTCTTATAACTGACCTGATGAAATTAGACAAAAAAAGGCATTGGACAATCTTTTATGATTCGTCTTTTTCTTATGCGACATACTGGTTCTATACGAATTATTATAATATTTCTACTGTAACCAAAGATAAATTATTGCATGGTTATAATTCTTCAGTTAAAATTACTGATATCGAAAAAACTACGGAAACAAATGCAGCGTTTAAATATGATTTTTACCGGCAATTTGGAGCTTTAGTAATAATCAACACAAACAAATAGCAGCATCATCCATCGACAGAATATGCCTGATAGCGCGGTTTATATTCTTTTTTCCCCCTTCCGCGAGAATTTATTTCTGCTATTCTAGTAAAAAAGCCCGTTACCGGGTACTGAATTTTAGCGGACAGATGATCGGAAACCNNAAACCGTCATAACCGCTAAAATTCAGTACCCGGTAACGGGCTTAATTGTTTTATTTACCAAAGAAATAAATTCGGCGTCCATGATTGACAAAGCAAAAAAAAACGATTATAATTAAGTGTATCGATACAAATATCTGTGAGGTCCTGATAATGAAAAAAATATTATTTAAATCCATTGGCTTCCCCTGGCTCTGCCTGCTGTTCTTATCTTTATCTCCAGCCGGAGAAATAATCGGGCATTGGAATTTTAATTCTATTGATGAAGACAGGGTAAGCGACAGTACTAAAAAGTATAAGGCGCTTTTAAAGGGAAACGCAGCGGATTTGCTGCAGCAGGGGTTATACGGCACAGCCTACCGCTTTGAAGGAGGCACAAGAATATGGGTTGATCATAATGATAATCTTTCCCTGGAAAATGATTTTTCAATTGAAGTTGTGATCAAACCGTTCAAAACCGAAGGATTTAATACCATTTTATGTAAACTTGACAGAAAAGCCAATCCGGATGAAATAAATTATTTCATTGATATTCGCAGCGGCAAACCCGAGTTTAAAGCCAAAGACGATAAAGACAACTGGTATGTATGGTCCACTAAGGGGTCTGTGATTGAAGTAAACAAATGGTATAAAATTATCTTTACTTTTTCAGACGGGAAAGTAAGAATAATTATCAATGGACAGGAACAGGAAGTAGTTCAGAGTGAAAAAGAGGGGCTTCAAAAATTAATTAAAAACAAACACAAGCTTCTGATTGGGGATGGTGAAAATGGCGCAGGCAGTTCCGAATACGGTTTTTCAGGATTGATTGATGAAGTAAAAATCATCCGCGGTTCTGAGGTTTCAATTACGCCTGAAGACAGGCTTGATATTTTATTATGTACTATAAAAATGAATTTTTATACGTTAAGCGTTATGAATGAATCGGCAATAAAGAAATTTACTGCTTATTATCCTGATTTTATAAAAAGTATTTTTCAGTTAAAAAATATCAATATCTCTGAAATCGAAAATCTGAATAAAGATACCCGGGAGCTGGCGGAATTCCTGAAAACCGCGATAGAGGGAGAAAAAATGAACAATGAGGCAATGTTCATGGTTCTGGGTAAAAAAATAAAAAATTCCAGGTATGGCGAAATTTCTTCCGCGCAGTATCCTTCGGAAATTCTTCTGCGCATTAAGGAAACAGGGCATAAAACTGCCGCCGAAACCGAAAACCGGTTAGCGGAAATACACTCCCTGTATTCCCTGCTGAAAAATATCAATACCCGGGCCTTCCGGCTGGCAGAATTATTAGCGGCTGAATATTGTCCGGGGTCTGATGCAGGCATTAATCATGATGAGCTTTACCGTAAACTTATGCAGCATAACGAAATGCTTGAAGAAATTGCCGAAAAAGAAAAATATTTTAACAATAGGATATTTGCTGCTATTGAAAAAATCAGCGCCGATGCCAGGTATGCTTCGCTTTTTACCGGCAATGAAAAATTTATCCTGACTGTTCTGCCGGTGTACAAACGTCTTTTTAAAAAAACATCCTTTCTTGCGGAACTTGATAAAGTATCCGGCAGTATGAATCTTTCCATGGCAAAAAACGAATATGAGAGCTTCCAGGTAATAATTATCGGAAACCCTGCAGAAAATTCAGCTGGTATACAGATTTCTGTCAGAGACCTGATGCACAGTAGTAAAAATTATGTAATTAAAGGAAGCAATATCGACCGGGGTCTGGTGGAATATGTGCGGACTGAAGAGCCTGTATATAAACCGGTTTTTACCGGGCTGATCCCGGATCCGATTTTTGAACCTTGCAGGATTGTTAATGTAAACAGCAATGATTTCACAGCCCTGCATTTTCGGATTTACGCTCCATCCGACGCCGCGCCCGGTGTTTATTCAGGCAGCATCAGATTTTCTCTCGGATCTTTTTCCCGGGAAATAAAAATAACAGCAGCCGTATTCGATTTTACCCTGCCCAAAAAAAATTCCATTAAAGCGGCTTTCTCGTTTTTTGAACAATTTTATCAGAAATGGTACGGTTACAAGGAACTTACTGATGATCAGAAAATGTATATTTATGATTTTTTATTAAAATACCGCATACCGCCGAATAATATTTATGCAAAAGACATTTATCCTGAACCAAAATTTATTCCTGAGCTTCGTAAAAAGGGGCTTGATTTTATTACCATCGGTTCGCTTACTGATCTGAAAGGCGAGCCGGAGGCTATTGCTTCCCGTTTCGCGGAAAGGCAGAAAAAACTACAGGAGCTTGGTGTTTGGGATGATGTTTACTGCTATACCTGGGATGAGTTTGCCAGTCATACCTTGAACCGGGATCTGGATTTTGTGGAAAAAGTCATGGCCGTCATGAAAAAAAAATATTCCGACATGCGCTACATCCAGACTTCTTTTCCGATGGCGCAGATCGAGGATTTGTTTAATGTCTGGTGCCCCCAGTTTAATTTTTTTACCACTGATACTGATCTCTTATATCTTGAAAAGTTAAAAAAGCAAAAAGACTGCGAAGTCTGGTGGTATAATGCTTGTGGACAGGAGCCTCCCTTTCCTCAGTATTTTATTGATTTATCGCTAACCGGACCAAGGATTATCTGGACTCTCAGTTTCAAATATGGAGTAAAAGGTCTGTTATACTGGTGCATCAATCGGGAGTGGAAACTTAATAAAGAAAAAAATCCAATGTGGCCGGACAAGGGCGTTTGGCTGCCGTATTTTTTCAGTGTACAGACCGGAGAAAAATCCCAGCGCAACGGCTGTGGCAATTTTGTTTATCCCGGGCCGGGTGGAATTATATATCCTTCGTTAAGGCTGGAAAATATCAGGGACGGTATTGAGGATTATGAATATCTGTCTTTACTGAAAAATGAATACATCAGGCTTAAACAAAAAGGAGCAGACAAAACTGTTCTTGATAAGATATCATATTTAATGGCTATACCGGAGAATATTGCTGTTTCCATTAAAAATTTTACAGATTACCCGGAAGAAATTGAAAAATTCAGAAATGAAGTAGCAAGAATGATATTAGAGTCAAAAAAATATTAAAAACATGAGAACTTTGTTATTTGTTATAATTGGTACAATGTATTTTTTCTTGTCTTGTCAATATTGTGATAAATTTGATCAAAACAGTTAAGGAAAAAATGTTATTTTATGTCAATAATACAACAGGAGGAATAAATGAATAAAAAAACAATGTTAACATCGGGAGCAGTATTCTATCTGCCGATTTTTACATTAGGCATTTTACTATTCTTGCTTGCGGGTACGGCGTTTGCAGAGAACCCGGCATTATGGGTGGACTTCTCCGGTGTTACCGGCGATTTTACCGACAAAGCCGGCAATATGGTTGTCGTCAAAGGATCCTCAATTGTAAAGGGAGCGTTTCGTACCAAAAAAGGTAACGACTGCTTGATAAAAACAAGCGCTGCCTTGAACACAATGACAACCGAGATTACCATTACGGTGTGGATTGCGCTGAAAACGGTGGATGAAAATTATCAAACCGTACTTTTTAAAGGCGATCGTAGTAAAAAGCCGGAAGTTATACAGTATGCGCTTTCCATCAATTACGGTTATCCTGAGTTTAAATGGAAGGATGAGACGGGAGCATGGAAGGGTTTTATGAAATCAAGCGTTAACACAAAAACCGGTATGGTGAAAAACGCCGTACGGCTTGCGGTTGGAAAATGGCAGCATCTTGCCATTACCTATGCAAATGGCGATATACGCGTGTTCATCAACGGACAACTGACAGAAAAGGGTGATCTTCCGGAACAATCGTTGGTCGCGAGCGAAACCGATATATTCCCCGGGGCAATGTTCAGCGGGGCGAGCGGTCGAAATTATTATCAAGATGGGTTCATTGCAGATATACGTATATATGGCTCCGTGCTCGACGCCGCAGCGATAAAGGCTATTGTTACAGACGATGCGAAGCGTGTGAATGCCGAAGTCGCTATGGAATAACGAACAGCAAAGGGAAACGAATGAGTTTTGTCGAACAAAAACGTGCGATCGTAATGGGCACAATTGCGATCGCACAAAAAAAAGCGAATACGTTCGCACGCAGGCAAAGATAGAAATGCCTGTAAAAAATTTTTTCATTGTAACGCACTTCCTTTTTTCCTCATGTATATTACAAGCCTGGTATTCCAACTGGGCATTTAGGGAAATGATAACGTTTAGTAATGCTGTAGATAATGATTTAACCAATTTCCCTGTACTTTTATATATTTCCAATCATCATTATCTTAAATACTGCACACATACAAATGCCGATGATATTGTTTTTTCGCTCATTGACGGCAACACAAAACTCAGTCATGAAATTGAATATTTCAACCCAAATACCGGCCAATTATCTGCATGGATAAAAATGCCGGTTCTGGATTCCTCAGAAGCCAGCTCCAATAAAGTATACATGTATTATGATATTACCCAACCAGGCAATTACGAAGATGCGACTAATGTATGGAAAAATGCTTATGCAGGAGTATGGCATCTTGGCGAGTCTATCGGCAGCGCAGTTGATTCTACAACAAATAATTTTTCAGGGACATTTCAGGGAACACTACCTGAAAGTTATTCAGGCGTTATCGTTTATGCTCAAAAAATGGATCAGTCAGATACAGATTATATAACTCTAAACAGAATGCAATGTCTTGAAGGCGGTGCGCAACTAACCGTATCTGCATGGATGTATCTGAATTCTACCAACGGCAGTGATAGCGCTTATGACAGCGGTGTATTCTGTAAAGGGGCTGGCGGAACCAGTATTTTATTATGGTACAATGCGGACGGGACCACAGATAATACTTATACCTTTAATGTCGGCAATAGCGGTACAGCAAATAATACTATTTACGGTACCGGTAGCATTGCCAGGCCCGGTGAATGGCATTATGTATGTGGTATAATGAACGGGAGCGCAAGACGTTTTTTTTTCAATGGACGCTTGAATACCGAACGTAATGATGCTACAGTAACAATAGTTCCTGTAGATACCGCTTCAGCTTGTGCAGGCACATGGTCTGGCCCTGGTAATTTCTTGCTGGACGGAAGAATCGACGAACTTCGCGTTTCATCTGTAGCCCGTTCCTCAAACTGGATAGCCACAGAATATACAAATCAGATATTTCCTATGGGATTTAGAGCCCTGGGCTCTATCGAGTGCGGCACCCGCGGTATTAAAATCGGTGGAACCATATCAGGTGCAGTATCGAATAATGTTAGGGTTATTATTTCCAATACTGTGTACTATACAACAAACTCTGCAGCAGACGGAACCTG
>DNNS01000177.1 GCA_003497555.1 Spirochaetia bacterium | reverse complement strand
AAATAAATTTTCCAGGGAGGAATAAAATGATATTTTCAGATAAAAAAACAGCGGCCATGATAGTTATAGTTGTGTTCACATGTATAGCAATGATTCATGCGGACATTAATCTGGCTCAGACTGAACCCGATTATGTACAGAGTCTGTTTTATTTTCACAAACTGCCCAAGCACCCCTATGGAACACAAAAGCCCTGGGAAAAAAGCAAAGTGAACGGGAAAGATGCAATCCGCATTAATATGGTTAATTTCCCCGTATGGCTGAGCTATAATATTCCAAAAGGAATAAATTCACTTACCGCCCTGTTATATGTCAGCAGTAATACTGTTTACAATCATAAAGGCAATATGCAGCGCTTCGGTTATGGTTTGACTTCTGTAAACGAACGGATAGAATTCACAATTCGGATCAACGGTCAGGAAAAATATTCATGGCGTCTTGATGCCGGCGCCCCGATGCTGCAGATCTCTGTTCCAATAAATGGAACAAAATGCATCGAAATCGGCAGTAAACCGAATATTATAGCTAAATGCGAATGGGTGGAACCGGTATTATCTGAAACAACAGCAGCAAATACGGCTGCTTCATTTATTCTGCCGCCCGGGAAAGATTTTATCAGTATTGACAGCCCGATGTATGATTATTATACAGCAGGTGATGCATTGAAAATTATTTATTGCTCCGGAGTTAAACTGTCTGAGGCAAAAGTTAATATCAAGATTAGCGAAGGAATAACAACTATCAATGAAAAAATATTAAATATTCCAATGGCAGAAGGCCCCTCCGGGACATTTTTTGGAACTGCGGTTGTAAACGATATGATAAAGCGCTGCGGAGTTTTAAATATACAGGCTTCGGCAGTCAATACCGGAACCAAAACCGGGAAATTAATCGGCGCAGTGATTCCGTCTGAAGATCCGGCAGCATTCAGCACAGAACCGATTCTCGGAGTGGATACTGATACATTATGGGATTACGGACTTTTATCATTATTAAAAGTTTTTGGAGTACGTATTAACCGTACGCATATCCGCTGGGCGCATATCGAGCCTGATAAAAATAATTTTACTTTTGAAACAACCGATTTTTTTATTAATCATGATAAAAAAAACAACATGAAGACTATCTGGTGTTTGGGCGGCGATATTCCGGAATGGGCGGCAATTATTGCCGAGGGTCAGAAATTCGATACTAGAGTCAGAATAAAAAACATGGATGACTGGAAAAATTTTATCAGTAATATGATAAAACAGTATAAGGGGAAAATTCCCGTATGGCAGGTTTATAATGAACTTGATTGCAAAACCTGGACAAAACTTGATGCCAAAGAAATTTTGAAATCCGGATATACCATCATAAAAAATCTGGACCCTGAAACTCCGGTATTAAGCCTGGGAGGAAGCCAGCATGGCTCCATTGCAGCTTTTATTCCGGAACTGGTTACGCAAGGACTGGCTAATGATACTGACGGAGTAAGCGTTCATTATTATCCTACGCGTCCGCCGGAGGAAAACACCTATCAGGTAAATCTCGGCCGGCCGGAAACATATCCCGGCATGCTTGCTTGTCTTAACGATTATATGAAAAAAAATAATATCAGGGGAAAAATCTGGATAACTGAAAATAATTATCTGGGCGAACCGAATAAGGACTTATATGATATTCAAAAAAAAGCCGACTGGCTGGCACGGCAATTTATACTTTCAGCGGCATCAGGATATCTTGATGCCCTCTGCGTTCATGGTTTACATAATCCTACACGCATGAATCCCCATGCCAGGCTGATTCCGATACAGATAGCAGCAGCAGCCCGTTTTGTTGACGGCAGTCAATTACTGAAAAAAGTCGATTGCCAGGATCCTGATGTATGGGCATATATTTTTTCCAAAAAAACCAATCAGTGCCTGGATATCTGGTCTACTGCTTTGGAGAAATCAGTGAATGTTATACCGGCAAACAATTCCTTTACAATGTATGATGCCAGGGGAAACGCTGTTGTCGGTCAAAATCCCCAAAGCGCCGGAATGACTTTTACCATTTCCGAAAGCCCGGTTTATATCACCGGTAAATCTTTTGACAATATCAGGCTGCAAATCCGCAAAGAGTCTGAATTTACCATTACCCCGGCCAAATTTATTGCCGGGGAAACAGGAATGATTAAAGTCAAATGGACACATCTGTACGGAAAAGAAACAACCGGTAAATTTTCACTTGTGTCTATAGCTGGCTGGCAGACCGAACCTCAGGAGAAAATACTGAAGCTGCTTCCCGATGCTTTCTGCGAATTTGAATTCAGGGTAATGCCGGAAATCAATTCTCTTTTCAGAAAATATCCTTTTGTTTTAAAAAGCGAAACTGATGGCCTGACAAGATATATTCCCGGCGCTGTTGAAGTAATATCTCCTTTTTCTGTTGATATCAAACCATTTGATACGCGTAAAATATCCCGGGGAGTTCAGGTGCAGCTAATTGTTCGCAATCACGCAAGCGCATCACTGGCAGGAAAGATCGGATTTCAGGGCGCTGCTTCTTCTTTTATGCAATTCCCGTTTTTAAAATCCGGAGAAGAAACAACTGTTATATGCCCGCTGCGTTCAGAAAATGATAAATATATTACTGTTGAACTTATATGCCCTCCTTACCGGATGATCAGTATTGATAAAAATCTGCTTACCTGCATATGCACCAAAACGAAAGAAAAAATAACAATCGATGGAAATCTTTCGGAATGGGAACCGGCGGGATTTACAGTAAAAGACATTATAGAACTGAGCGCGGATCCCACAGGCCATAGAAAGGGCGATGAAGACCTAAGCGCAGATTTTCAGACCGGATGGGATGATAAATATTTTTATTGCGCAGTGCAAGTCAGGGATAACAGGCATTTTTATTCTGCAAGCGACAGAGATGCCTTGATGTATAAAAACGACAGCATACAGATTGCATTTGATCCCTTTGCCGATAAAAAGAAAGGCGGCTATTATCAGTACGGTTTTGGCGGAGATACTGCCGGGTCTGATTACTGGCGCTGGCTGGCAAACGGCTATGTTGAATCTGTTAATGTTAATGAACATAAACCCCAGGGCATTTTATACGCAGTTAAGCTGAACGCGGAAACCGCAGTATACGAACTGGCTATTCCCTGGAATGAAATTGCGCCTTTTCATCCCTCATCAGGTAAAGGCTCGGGATTCGCTATCCTGATTAATGATAATGACGGTTCCGGACGAATACGCTGGCTGGAATGGGCAGGCGGTATCGGGCGCGGAGCTGACCCGGAGAAGTTTGGAGAAATAATATTTGTTGAATAAAATTCTGTATAAAAAATAATTTATAATCGATAGTATCTATTAAATAATCTAAAAATCCTTTCTAAAGATACAAAAAGTTGATTTTCACTGCAGAAATCAGAGTTTCGTTTCAGAAAATCTGAATTTTGACCAAGCACTACTTAAACATCCTGAGCATCTAAATCACAGCTGTTCCGGTTATAATATAATCTAATTGTTATACAGTCGGTATTTAAAAAAAAATTATTAAAATATTTGTATCCACTCAGATTTTACAATGTTTAACACGAAGAACACGAAGAGAATATTATAAATAGTTAAGAAATCTTATTATTTCAAGATTTCTTCGTGTTTCTTCGTGAACTTCGTGTTATT
>DNNS01000202.1:4063-4446 GCA_003497555.1 Spirochaetia bacterium | reverse complement strand
TCAATACCCTTTACTTTAAACTCAAAAAGCCAGATATTCTTGCTGGTTTTCACCATTAAATCAAGCCGGCCGCGGTTGGTGGTATCTTCGGCTTTTATCTCATAACCCATGCCGGCGAACAAGGTGTACATTACGGTTGCCCAGTAGCCTTCGTATTCAGCAATGTTATTTTTGCGGTGCCAGTCGTGGGGAATGGAGGCGAAGAATGACTTAAGCGCTTCTTTAAGAGCATTGCTGTTCGCACTCTCCATTACCTGCGAGATGTTTCGATGCACCGGAGCAAAATTATCAATGCCGGATGTATTCATAGCCAAAAGACGGCTAAGAACGCTGCGCACTTCAAGGTTAGGAAAACCCAGTGTATATTGAATACTGCCGGCAAT
>DNNS01000202.1:0-3988 GCA_003497555.1 Spirochaetia bacterium | reverse complement strand
GGCGTGCCGGTTTCAAACCAAAATGGTAAAAAATGTTTTTCAGAAAAATGCAGAAGAATATCAAACGGATTGTAAACGGATTCTCCGTACCAGCTGTAGCCATTGTACCAATCGCGAATCAGGTCTTTGTCGGCGTTAACCAGATATTCGGTAAAAACAGATTCCAGTTCCTGCTGGGTGTAGCCGCATATTGCCGAATAATCCGAAGAAATAGTAATGTCATGCAGATTATTAAGCCCCGAGAAAATACCGGTTTTGGCGAACTTGCTTACCCCGGTAAGGAACACAAAGCGCAGATGCTCGTCAAGATCTTTTAATGCGCCGTACAGGCTTTTTAGTTCATCACGCATTTGTATCGCGCTTGGCGGGTTATCAATAATATCCAAAATAGGTTTATCATATTCGTCAATTAATACTACTGCCTGAGCGCTGTATTTTTCATGCGCTGCTTCGACAAGGCGTTTTAATTGAAATGCCGGTGACGGGCTGTCTGTAAATACAAGAGATAGTTTCTTTTTTTCTTCGGCAAGCATTTCTTTTATATATTCAATCAGCTCTTCGGGGTTTTTATTGATTCTTTGTCCGAAACTAATGCGGATAACCGGATTGATTTTTTCCCAGTCCCAGCCGCTTTCCGGTGTATCAAGATAAAGGCCACTAAAGAGCTCGCGTCTGCCTGAAAAAGCGCACGCCATGGTGTCTATGAGCAGGCTTTTGCCGAAACGCCGGGGACGGGAGAGAAAATACACGGAACCGCTGTTAACCAGGTTTGCAATAAACCGTGTTTTGTCAACATAGGCGCAGCCGCCGCTAATAAGTTTATCGAAACTCTGTATGCCGATGGGTAGTTTTTTTTTCATTGCGCATTCCCGGTATGCGTTGATTATACAATGACAGTGTTTTTTTATCGTGGTTTTTCGTTTAACTATTGTATTCTTTATTTTATCAGCAGCCGCGTCATATCTCCGGACATTTTCAGTGAACCGCCCTCAAAACAGTACGTTGCTTCCGGTATAATCACCAAAGCTTTTTTTTGACGGTATGGCCGCATAGGCATAAATGCCCCTCTTGAGGCAGAGGTGGGCGGTTTTGGAAAAAACTAAAATTGTGCAGGGCATAGGTAGTAGTAAGCCGGTATGCAGTCAGAGCCGCTTTTTCGGGTCTTTGGAATGTATGATAAAACGAATTATAGGAATAACAGCCGTCCGGATTGAAAAGAACTGGATAGGCGGAAGCTCTGGCAGCTGGAAATTTTATAGTACTTATCATTATTTTTTCCACCATGTTTCTCGCATCTCCTGCTTTATTTAACAGCAACGGCATGGGGTATGCCGTACCCGTATTTATCCTGCCCATTGTGTTCAGGAATAACAACAGTTCCTGCCGGAAAATTTTTGGTATATACTATATCTTTGGAAATACGTTCATTGTTTTTCCACTCAACAGTCATGTTAGTTTTTATCCATTCTTTTGGCAAGGTAATTTCACCTTTACCATGTACAAAGATAAAAACCCGGGAAGGACGCGTAATGGTAAAATGATAGCCATGCCCCGGAGCGGCAGAATCCGCCCCTCGCTGTACTGCCATATACCAGCAATTTTCCAGCTCCGTGGGAACCGACGAAATTACATAAGATGTAACTGTACAGCGCGGAACATTAATTTTAAGCTGCCCAATAAAAGGCTTCATATCATCAGGTGCATCTTTAATTGGATTATCAACCGCATTAATTTTACTTCTGTTTTCCGGCGAGTTGACAGCTGTTGATACCGATTCCAGACTGACATCATCTATGGCAATGCTGCCGGTACCGCTTTTAATACCCGCCAGTACAACCGCAGCCTCTTTTCCTTCGAATAGATCATAATCGAAATAAATTTTAGTCCAGGTTTTGCCAGGGATGTTCATTTCTTTTTTTATGGAGCGCTCACGGTTATCACGATCAGTTATGCCAATATAGGGAACCGGCGAACCGGAAAGCACCTTGACCCAGGCAGAGAAAACATATTTGCCTGGTATCCGTTTTTTTAATTCCTGATAAATATAATTATTAAAATTATCTTCATTCCGGGAAGTAATTTCCATACAGAATTTTCCCGAACGGCTGCCGGTACCGGGAAGAATATTACCGGAAACGGATTCTTTAATTAACCAATCAACCGGTTTAATGCCTTTCATGCCGCCTTCCAGGTCGCCTTTCATTGCTTCAAATCCCGGGTTGCCAAGCAGTGCGTGAGTTGCAAGCGAAGAAGTTTTAAAACCGGTAATTTTTAACGGCAATGGGCTTTTTAGATAAATAACCGAAGAAGCGCTGATTGTCTGGGCGGCAGGCAGAGCACGTCCGAAAATATCAAATGCTTCTTCAGGCGCCGAAGAAAATGTCAGCGTATACGGCAAGTCGCTTTTACCGATGATCGAAAAAGTTTTTCCGTCTGCCCGTAGAAAATGATGACGAAGGGGCAGCTCTTCTTGCCCGGAAAACGAATAACGGCCGGAAATATTTTCACATTCACGAATGTTCTGATTAAAAACCGCCATTACCTGAAAATCAGGCTGCGGGCCCATGGTATCGCGGTTAAAAAATACTCCATGTATGCCCATATTAAAGAATTTTTTTGCCCCGGCTTCNNCTGTTTGCCACCAGGGCGCCATGGGTTTTTTTTGTTTAAGCGCTGTCAGCCATTCGTTGAATTTGGTATGCTCCGTGTAACCATGTAAATTAAAAATATCGAAATGCTTTTCCATGCCCATATTGAAAAGATCAAGAGGCATGGAAAATTCAGCATGCGGGGAAAAACCGCTGGTAGTGACTAAAGCTTGCGGATTTGCTTCTTTAATTTTTTTATAAGCAGATTTCAATAATTCGAAATAGTCTTCAGTTGTTCCGGAAAATGATCCCGGCCGGACAGGCGGATGGAAATTAACTTCGTTGTAGATTTCCCAGTGCATCACATCATTGCGGTAACGACTGGCAACTTCATATATATAAGACTCCCAATCTTTGATGTTCGCCGGTTTCCAGCGGCCGGGCTGATAGCCGTAGGGATGTTTGGTTTTATGCTCTTCTGATGGTTCTTCGGCAGCCCAGCGCGGAGGATTGGCCAATAATCCCAGAATTTTCATACCGGCAGCGCGGGATTCTTTCACATAATTATCAGCAATTGCAAACTGGAATTGTCCTTTTACCGGCTCAACACGGTACCAGAGAAAAACCCGGGCATCTTCCCAGCAGCGTGTCCAGGTGATGGAACTTTTCACGAATGGCGACGGATCGAGAGTGTTATTGCGATGATGCCCGTAGTATTCAGCTAAAGCGCCGATGCTTTTACCGGGATCAGGTATTATACTTAACGAATTAGTACGCACTGCCAGGTTAGCATGCGAAGTTTTAACGCTCATTACGGTATTATAATAGCTGACCGGTATTTTTATATCAGCAATTATTTTTTCAATACTATAAGTATTATTTCCCGTTATTTCGGCAGATTTGGAAAAACTGAATGCCGCTCTGCCCTCGACATCAAAAAGCTCAGCTTGCAAGGTAACACGAACCGGGCGGGATGTTGTATTAAGGCATAAAAAAGGGAAAAAAGCCTGCTCGCTATTTTGAAAAACCTGCGCCGCTTCACGCAAAGCCGGAACTGCGGCAAAAAAATAATTTTCCTTATGCCATGTAGTAATAAAGCGTTCCGCCTGTCTTAATCCCTGGCTAACAATCAGAGTTGTGTCGACTCCCCGAACAAATGGTTTTTCCGGGTCTGCATGCAAATCTTTTTCATCAAGCTCCAGCGATGATATGCGCATTGCCCAGGTATGAAAAGGCGTATTCCTTTCGGCATGAAAAAAATGCGGAAACAGATCAGCTTTCATCGGTTGTTTTAAAACAGTGCGGGATACTATTTTTCCGTTTACTGACAACCTGAGTTCCTTACCCCAGGAAAACCCAACCAGAATATTTTTACCGGGAGTATAGGAAAAATCTTTAAA
>DNNS01000516.1 GCA_003497555.1 Spirochaetia bacterium | reverse complement strand
GTAATTGCAATATAATCATCTACGCCGTCAAAACCAAGCGCTCTTCCCTCGCCTGTTCTTCCTGCAACCCTGATTGGACCTTTTAATATTCCGTTATTTTCAAGCGCAGATGAGTCATAGGTTGTTTCTCCGCTGCTTTCATCAAATTTTAAATGCAAGGATAATATTTCCGAATGATATTGCGAAAATATGGAAAACTCGTTTAATGAAATATTGTCAATATGCACATTANNGATATATACCTTGAATAATCAAGAGCGCCGATTTTGCCGTCGCCTCCGGAGGTAGTTATAGATGCATCGAGGCAGCCATTAATATATATTTGCATTTTCCTTGAAACATAATCATAGGTTGCCGTAAGATGCGACCACGTATTTTCTGGTATGGAGCTGCCCTGAAGAATTATATTGCCATATACATTTGCTTCATCGGCATCGGAATCATTTATTAAGAATTCTGTCTTTAAGCCGCTTAACCTGAGTTGATATTTGATTCCGTCAATAATCAGAGCGCGTAAGCCGGTATTTACCGGATTTACCCAGGCAGAAAGAGAAATCTGATTTGTAATATTCAGACTGGCGTCATTTGTAATTGCAATATAATCATCTACACCGTCAAATCCAAGCGCTCCTTCAGCACCTATTCTTCCTGCTACCCATATTGGTCCGCCTATTAAAACACCATCATTTTCAAACGCAGATAAATCATACGCTATTACGCCATTCCCTTCATTTAATTTCCAGTATCCTGTCCGGGAATGTTCAATAGCGCCAATATCGATATAATCATCGGGAATAGTACAAACATCAGGCAATCCGTCGATGCTACAGCCATTATTAATAGCTTTGCCAGGCGCCTGTACTTTAAAAAAATCCATTTGGTAATTATAAGAGAAATTAAATTCATTGGAAAATCCCGCAGACAGCACTTGCGTATAGTCTCTATCCGATAATGTATCAAGATGCAGGGCGAAAACATCCGCATTTGTTATTGAAAATTGGTTGACAAATTCTGGCGATTCAAAAAAGCTGCTGTTTTCAATTTGAGTCTCTGCAGCCAACGTTTTAAACTGTTCAATAGTATATTTAGCGGTAACTTCATCCAGTGTAAAATGGGCTAAAATGGAACCAGCGATGTTACCTTGTTTTTTTTGTATCCAAAAAAAGTTATTATCCGAATCAGGGCCGTTTATAAATGGTTTAAATCCCCAGCCGTTCGTGGAATATTTGCTAAGATATCTGTAAATAGTTTCATAATTAATATATCTGGCAAAGACAAGATTATTTCTATAATAAGAATGTTTTTTAACCGGAACAGTATACGGTTCATGAATAGTTGAATGAATAAGCGCTGCGGTATTATTATAAATGTATTTATCGCCAATGTCCGCATATTTGTCTTCCATACCGTCTTTGATTAAAAACTGACAGCGATAAACTAAATTTCTATATATATAAATCGGCCCTTTTTCGTCAAAACTTACGCCAACTGCAGGGTCATCTGTATGATGAATAATATTGCGGTAGATTTCAAGATTATGCTCATAATCAGAACCAACAATACTCTCCCTGATTTCTGTCGCATTAATACCTACGGATAACATGTGGGAAATAACATTATTATATATTTTTAAATTTTTTCCGGATGATGACATGGAAATATCTCCGCCGTTAATTACATTATTATATATTTCACAATCACCGGAATTTTCCCACCCTGTAAGTCTTACGGCATGCCCCCATAAGGCAGTAGCTTTTGCGTCGTCATAAAAATATCGTTCCCAAAAACCTTTTAACTGGATAAAATTATTGTGAATTTTTACTCGCATTGAGTTATCTACCCAGATAGCTTTTATATTATTGATAAAAAAACAGTCATTTATTTCAGAGTCATTACCATTTTGCATAAATACAGCGAAATATCCGGAATGCATAAATATTAAATTTTTAATTGTTACATCTTCCGCAGCAACAGTAAGCAGGCATTCGTTAACTGTCATATTATATTTATAGTTTGCCGGTGAGTTGGTATTTACAGTGCGTATGTATAGATAATGATTTATTTCGTCATATAAAAATCTGCCTTCATATAATCTGATATCATGTTTAAGATAATCTGCGGGAAGATATCCATTGTCGTTTACAGGATTGAGTTCGGATAGTAGTTTGTATGCGCCGCCATAACCGACCGGATAATCAATTGCAGTCTGCCCAAACCAGTAATCAGGATCATGTTTATTTCTGTAGCCGCGAAGTAAAATTCCGTTTTCAAAAATCTGCAGCGGTCGTTTAAATTCCAAAATACCTTCCGAGTAACAGTTAAATTCAGCATCGGTAATCTGTTTGTTTGCCCAGGTATAAGTTGTCCTGTATACATTGCTCCCCATATGAACCCATGAATGGGAGTTATTATAAAAATTCAGATCAGAGCCGTCGATTATAACAGGTTCATTTACGATATCATACGCTGTCAATGTTAAACCTGCTTTGAAAATTAATAATTTTTCATTATAAATACCGCCTCGAATACTGATTGTGTCCCCTGTTTTTGCCGCATCAATGGCGCTTTGAATTGTAAAATAAATACCTGTTTTCGATACTGTAATTGTTTCTGTAAATAAAATGGAATGACAAATAACAATGACAACCATTATTGCTTGTAAGCGTTTACTTTTCATAATACCTCCTTATCATCTATCAATAAACTATATAAAATAAATAGCTATTTTACTTTGCCTTTTTCCATTTATGTATAAATTCCCGTTTCTTTTAAAAAAAATCACAATTTCAGTTTGACTCCCGAAAAAAGTCGTTTCCTANNACCTATATTTTAATTTTAACAAAATGGTAAATAATCTATATTTAATTGGAATATTTACCTGGATAAATTATTATCACCCAAGGTTCAACAAGCAAGACGAACTTAATTTTATCTGGTGCATCGCTGACGAACACTATCGGGTTAGCGATAAAAACAAAGATTTTATGAAAAGGCAATACAGCAGAGTTGACAACCTGAAAAGTACTGTCTGAAATTTAGAAAAATTACAGATATTCTAATTATAAAAATAGAATTGACTTAACAGTAATAAAAAGCGGATAATCAGCATTCGGCATTGCGTTAAGAGTAATAAATCCCGGTACATTCTCATCAAAACCAAGAGGCGGATAGAGAAAACCTTTTTTCAGGATTCTACATCGCTTATAGAATAAACTTTTCCGCGTATGGGAAATATTAATACATGATTTGCTAATTGATCTTTTCCATCTATTTAAAGTTGTATTCTACAGCAGTTTTTTACGGAGTTAGCTGAAGCCAAAAAGGGCAAAATTGCTGTTTAGGTAAACCGGTTTATTTAAAATTGCTTTCGCAATAGGCTTTTAAAGCAATTAATTCCTTATCATAAGATTTGAAAAGGTTTTTTCGAATAAACGACGGGGCTTTAACATGATTAATTAAAATATATTTTGACATATTCGCATCGATTTTTTCAAATTTGAATTCAGTTATACCGTATTGCGACAAATTTTCTAATCTGATGTATTCATTTTTTTTAAACTCTGAAACTAAATATGTAGATTCAATTTTAAATTTCCCCCAAAAAAACATATTATAAAACTGTACATCTTTTCCGGCCCGATTGGTTGATATTATTTTTACTTCCTGATGAAATTCCGGTACATACATCGGAAATTTTTCATAATCAGAAACCGCAGCAAAAAGATTTTCAACTGACGTATTGATTAAGATATTATTTTGATACGTAGCCTTGCAGCTAATAATTGGCAAAAGCAAAATAAAAAATAAATATTTCATAGCACCTTTTAATTATATCTTATTTTATCATGCAGTTAAATCTATAGATAACCTCGTAAAACCTGTATTCTCCGTCATTCATGCCTGGTGCACCTGCCGGCTACTTTCGTATTTCCCGGTATGCGACGGTCCAGATGCCGCCGCTATAAATACGGCTTTCCTTTTTTAACTTTAACTCATTATACCCAATTTCCTGCCGAATTTCACTCTTATTGCCAAAAAATATTTTATAATCCATCCTCGTATCTAAAGATGCGAATACTTGGCGCTATTGACAGTGCTACGGGTAACACTCAAGACGAGCGTGTTAAACACGTTGCCAGCATGATCTTTTTAGATGAAGATGGCAACAAGCGTCAGTTCCCATGGCGGACTATCTATACCTGGTGGTACAGGTATAAAAATCACGGTATTACCGGTGTACAGCCAAAGACCAGGAGTGATCGCGGCAATACCCGTAAAGTAACTCCAGAACAGATTCTTGAAGTTATTTTTCAGGTAATGCCTTTTTTTTAAAAAAGTATCCCGCTATAACAGAAATAATGCGCACCGTAAAATTAGAGAACTGGGCTTACTTTTTTAAAATGATATTGCTCTTTCTGCTTTTTTTCATCTGGTTCAACAATATGACCTGCTTAATTCTGACCATGAGACGAACAAAAAACGGCACTATTTTAATGCCTTTTATCGTAGAAAAAATTATAAAACAAAAAGTTAAATAACTGGCATATTGTAAGACTTTGACTTTTATACCTTCCTGGCTTATAATTAGGTATGCGGGTTGTCCTAATATTGCTTGTTATTACCTTGTCGTTCAATCTTGATGCGGCACCGGATTTGACGGCGCTGCTTCCCTATGATTATGAACAATTGCTTAAAATATTTAAAAAACATATAGTTTTTAAAGGTAATTGGGCGGATTTAAACTGTAATAACAGCCGTGATTCTTACGAGCTTATTCACGATCTTAATTATTTTACCGGAATTGATGATGCAGATCGCCTGTATTTTACAGCGGATAATTTTCATTATTTACCGGCCGATAAACAGGCTGCCCTTGAAAAAGAATTTACTGATGCAAAAAACGGCGGTTATATTCCGGCCGGAGCTTTACTTGAATATATCTCTTTTATCCGCAGCATAGCCGATTTCTCTTCAACCGGTAAAACTTCCGATTCTTTTATCTTTCTGAAAATACTGGAACAGGCTACCAATGAACTGGCAGCCCTGAAGACCGATTATGAACTGCTGCAGAAAGAATTTAGCGAATACAAGCTTGCAATTGAAAAAAAAAGTACATCTATAGAAGGGTTGCTTAAAGAAAAAGAACAATCCATTGCAAAAATAGCAGAAGAAAAAAATGCCGCTGTGCGCGAGCGGAATCTTATTATGCTCAGCAATGCCATGGTCAAGAATATGCTTGATGATGTCAAACAGGAAGCAAACAGGGCAAAAGACGAAGAGAAAAAAGCCAGGGAAAATCTGGAAAACATCAAGAAAGACGCAGGCAGTGCTATCAGGGATATTATTGCCAAAGCCAAAGAAGCCATTATCTCCGCTGCCGAAAAGGAAGTCTCCGAGATTAAAGCCGAAGCGGAAAAAAAAGCAGGCGAACTGCTGGCTGATCTGGAAAAAAAATCATCAAAGAAAAAAGCCGAAGCCCAGGCTTCAGCCGATGCCGTGCGTAAAGATGCCGAATCCCAGACTGAGGCCGTAATGAAAAAAGCCCGCAGCGAAGCAGTTCAGCTTGATAAAATTGAAATCAAATTTTAATTATAAATACCATGGATTGGTTCGGAATTCGGGATTATTATAAAAATATCATTCCGGTCTGCCCTGCGGAAAACGGAGAACGCAGGCGAAAAATTCTTACCACGGTTATGGAACAGCAGCATGAAGCGGAAATCGAAATTTTTTACTGCCCCCAATCCCGTCAGCCGGTCTGGATTACAGGCTTCATAATTGACCGCATTCCCGGCGGTCACAAAGGCGTTCCCGATATAGAATGCGAATTCATCGTAAGCGGAAATAACCTTGAAATAATTCTCGAATATGGAGGTAACCGTTTAAAAAAAAACGTTGAGACAGGCGCTTTTTTACACAAAACCATGCCTGCAAGGTCTGAAAAAAATTCAGCATGGCGGCTGATTGCCCTTTCCGGTATTGTTCTGGCCGCAGCACCGGTTTTATTTTTTTTATTTAAAAAAACAAATAATATTTCTGTAAATAATATCAGCGAAAAAATCCAAAAACCGGAAATTGCCGAAATTCGGCCGGCGGAAACAATTACCCCTGATGCCGAAAACCATCTGATGAATAAACCTGTTTATACCGCTGAAAAAATATCAGAACAGGAAAAAAACAGGCAGCCGCTTCCGCCGGAAACCGCCGCAGGACACAAACCTGCGGAAATAAGCCCGTCTTTCCACGAAGTAAAAAAAGACGATACGCTTCGTAAAATCAGTCAAAAATATTTTGGAGATGAATACCATATGCTTACCATTGCTCAAAAAAACAATATTACCAATCCCGATCTGATTTTTCCAGGCGAGCGTTTTGAGATTGATAATAATAACAGCAGTTTAAAATGACCACTACACCCAAATACCTGCTGGCCGATGCTTCTTCGCTGATCATTCTTGAAAAAAGCTCACTGCTCGACGCCCTGAAAAAAAATTTTATGATTTATACCATACCGGAAATCCGGAGTGAAGTGCTGGATCAGTGCCCAAGCCGCGATCGGAATCATTACCTGGCCCTGGAAAATCTTTTTTCCTCAATCCGTATTATGAATTTATCCGAAGCTTCATATCTGTCTGCGGATAAAAAACTGATTTTTGCCTGGTCGGACGCTTTTTCCCGCCGGTCATGGAATTCAGCCCTGCTTACCGATGATAAAAAAATAATCCGCGCCTGCATAAGAAAAAAAATTCCTTTTATAAACGCCCTGCTGGTGCCGGTACTTCTTTATCAGGCGGGAAAAATCGACGTCAAGACCGCATATAATCATCTTGAAAACATTCAGAAATTCGCCCGTTATTCGCAGGAAGTAAAAGATTACGCGCTCAGCGGACTGTCCTGAGAAATACAGGCAAAAAGCGTGGTGGGGTAATTCCGGTAACGCGCCACGCGCAGGCGTCCGGCAAGCAGAAAAAGCAGCAGGCGGTTTATAATATTTTCTTTCCGGAAAAAAGCCGGGATCAGCGCAGGGGTATATAAAAAATTAAACGGCCTGATAAAAAAAAATCCGAATCCTGCCCGGGAGATTAGAGCGGAAAGGGATTTTTCCGTGTAATAGCGCTGGTGGGTTAAATCCTGATAGGTGGAAAATACCACGCCGCGGCTTACTAAATCTTCAGGGGTTTCATGAGGTACAGTAATAAAAATACGGCTGTATTTTTTTTTTTTTATTTTTTTAAGCAGGGACAGGTCGTTTTCACAGTGCTCCAGAACATCGAATAAAAGCAGGGCGGTGTTTTTATCTGCAGCGCCCTGCACAGAAAAAAAATCTTCAAGTGTTTTTTTGATTATTCTGATTTCAGGCTGCTGTTTGCCGGTTTTTTCCTGCAGAGCTTTCAGGCATGCCGGATCCCGGTCAATTGCCGTTACCCGGTAACCTCGCCCGGCAAAATAAATGCTGTATTTGCCCCCGCCGCAGCCTGCATCATGAATGTTTTTTATATTTTGCAGATGCAGTTCAGCCAGCGNNTACAGCCGCCCCCGGTCAAGCTTGCCGTCTGTATAGGAAACGCACATCAGGAATGGCTGATAACCTGCTTGTGCGAAAGATTTACGCGGTTTTGATCATCAATTCCGATTACTTTAACCGTTAATTTGGCTCCCAGTTTGGTCACATCAGAAACAGATCTTATACGGGTTTCTGCAAATTCGGAAATATGGCAAAGCCCGTCAACACCGGGAAGTATTTCAATAAACGCCCCGAAGTCCATGATTTTTCTGACTGTGCCTTCGTAAATTTCACCCGGTTCCGGAAAATGAGTAAACTTGTTGACTTCCGCCAGGGTACGTTTTAATGTGTCCTGATCTTTGGAATAAATATAAACAGTTCCGTCGTCTTCAATATTGATATCGCTGCCTGTAGCTTCTGTTATGCTTTTAATATTTTTTCCGCCGGGGCCGATCAGATTTTTAATATAATCTTTTTTTATAGTTATTTTTTCAAAACGGGGAGCGGAAGGAGCAAGTTCTTTACGCGCCTGCGGAATGGCAGTCTGCATTTTATCAAGTATTTCCATGCGCGCTTTTTTAGCCTGGGCCAGTGCCTGTTCAATAATGGCAAAGGTAAGGCCTTCAACTTTAATATCCAGCTGAAAAGCCGTAATACCGTCTCTTGTTCCGGCAACTTTAAAATCCATATCGCCGTAATGATCTTCTGCGCCCTGTATATCTGTAAGTACACGGAAGTTTTTACCGTCGGTAACCAGGCCCATGGCAATACCTGCAACCGGCGCCTTGAGCGGAACACCCGCAGCCAGCAGAGACATGGCTCCTGCGCAAACACTGGCCATGGAAGATGAGCCGTTGGACTCTAAAATTTCACTCACCAGGCGAATGGAATATTTAAAATCGTTATGACTGGGAAGCACCCTGGCTATGGCTCTTTCCGCCAGGTGTCCATGTCCTATTTCCCGCCTTCCGGGACCACCCATTCTGCCGCATTCTCCGACTGAAAAAGGCGGAAAATTATAGTGCAGCATGAATTTTTTATAACTGTTTCCTTCAAGATCATCCATCATTTGTTCATCATGCGGAGAGCCCAGGGTAGCAACAGCCAGCGCCTGGGTTTGTCCTCTGGTAAAGAGTGCGGAACCGTGTACCTGGGGAAGTATATCTATACGGCAGTCAAGCTGACGGATTTGATCAACTGCACGTCCGTCCGGACGCTTGTTATCAGCCAGAATTCCCCTGCGGATTACTTCTTTTTCGATTTTTTCAATAACCATTTTTATCTGGGGCTTAAGTTTTTCATCCAGATCTGAAAATTTTTCTTCGGCTTCGGCTAAAATGGAATCGAGGGTTTCCTGCCGGTTCAGTTTATCGGGATTAAATGATTCTTTTTCAATACGGACGGAAGATATGGCGCGGACTTTTTTTTCAAGTTCCGGATCAATGGTAAAAAGCGTTATCTTTTTTTTGGGTTTGCCGATTTTTTGGGCAAGTTCGAGCTGGGCATTAACCAGTACAGCGATTGCTTTATGCGCTTCTTTCATTCCTTCCAGCAGAATTTCCTCGCTCACCATGCTGCAGCATCCCTCAACCATCATAATGGCGTCTTTGGTTCCGGCAATGACCAGGTCCAGGGAGCTTTGCTCAATTTCTTTGTATTCGGGATTGATGACAAACGCATTATTGATGTAGCCGATTCTAACAGCCCCGATCGGGCCGTCAAAAGGAATATCGGAAATAACCAGAGAGCATGAAGCGCAATTAATAGCCGGAATATCCTGGGGGTTGATACTGTCAACCGACAGGGCGGTAGGAACTATCTGTACTTCATTGCGGAAACCATCGGGAAAAAGCGGGCGGATGGGCCGGTCAATCAGGCGGGAAACAAGAATTTCCTTTTCGCGCGGTTTGCCTTCGCGTTTAAAAAAACCTCCCGGGATTTTCCCGGCAGCGTAGTATTTTTCGCTGTAATTGACAGTCAGGGGAAAAAAATCGGCATCGGAAGTTTTATGATCCATGACCGAAGCCGACAGGATTGATGTTCCGCCCAGACGCGCTAATACCGCTCCGGCTGCCTGTTTGGCTAAAAGTCCGGATTCAAAAATAAATTCTTTATTGCCAATTTTACATGTTACACTTGTGCTTTGCATAGTTTGATCCTGAATATATTTTATTTGATTTTTAACGACCGGTCTATTTACGCAGACCAAGCCGGCTGATTATGTTTTTATAGGTATCTGTACTGTTTTTTTTCAGATAGTCTAAAAATTTTCTGCGCCGGTTGACCATGGTTAAAAGTCCGCGCCGGGAGTGATGGTCTTTTAAATGAATTTTAAAATGTTCGGTCAGCTGATTTATTCTGCTGGTTAAAAGAGCAATCTGAACTTCCGGCGAACCGGTATCCTTTTCGGACCTTGCATAGCCCTTGATTACTTGCTGTTTTTCGCTGTTAGGCATTAGGCTTCTCCTTAATTACTTATTATTAAAATAATCCCGCGCCTTTTCTACGTCATTCGAGATTAATTTTTTAAGTTCGTCGTTGTTCTGAGTTTTTATTAAAGTGCGTAAAAACTGATAAAACTCGATTCTGACATACTGATTATACACTAGATTTGAAAAATTTAACAGATGCGCCTCAATTATTTTTTTTTCTTTTTTTGTTCCTACAAAAGCCGCTCCCGGGAAAGACCGGCGGTTAATAAGCGCAGATATTATATAAGCGCCGTCGGGCGGAAGCAGCAAATCATCCGGCGGTATTATGTTTATAGTGGGAAATCCAAGCTTCCGTCCAAACGCTTGGCCGCGGCATACCCGGCCGGAAATAAAATAACGATAACCGAGCAGACTGCCGGCAGTATTAAAATCAGCCTGTGTAACAGCTCCGCGTATAATAGTGGAAGATACCGGTCCGTTTAAAGAAGCTATGGGGGCATGCAGGGTGTCTATACCGGCAGCAGTGCAGTATTGACCGAGGTTTTCAGCATTCCCCGTTCTTTCGTGTCCGAAATGAAGTTTGGAGCTGAAAGCAAAGCATTTGATATTGATGCGGGAACGCAGAAAACCGATAAATGCATCCCAGGGCATATTTTTAACCGCTTCGTTAAAATCAATATTAAACAGATAATCAATACCTTCATGTGCGAGCTTAAGCATTTTTTCCCTGAACGGCAGCAGCAGATAGCGGCCGCGGTTTTCGCTTTTGGTATGCCGGCGGAAGGTTACCGCCGAGATGGAAATTCCGGGGTTTTCCCTGCGCCAGGAACTCATAGCTGCAAGCAGCTGCCTGTGCCCCAAATGAACGCCGTCAAAATTACCGATAGTTATTATGCACGGGGATTTTATGCCCCGGCAGGATTCAAGATGATTGATAATTTTCATGCAAGCGCTGTTTTCCAGAAATCAAGTTTGTTTTCCCGGTTTTTCTTTTCTTCGTAATGTCCGCGCCTGGCAGCTCCCTGTATATAAATGGCGGTTTTTTGCGCAAGCATGTTCAGGGCTTTTTTCCTGTTAGCCGGATCAGCCTGCGGCCATGATAAAAAATTTTCCAGAGCCTGCATGCGGAATTTTTCTATCATGGGATATTTACGGGAAAGCTGGCCTTCATGTCCGCCGTGTTTGATAACCAGCGGTTTATCTATATATTCCACGGCAAATCTGTCGGTAAGACGCAGCCATAAATCATAGTCTTCGGCGATTTCCATTGTTTCGCAGAAAAGGCCGGTTGTTTTCAGGGCTTCTCTGCTGACAACAATGCTTGAGGGACTTATAATACAGATAGGAAGCGCCAGATCAAAAATCCATCCGCCTTGTTTATGGTGTTTTTTACCCTGATTCCGGAATACGCCGTTTTGCAGCCATTTTTCATTGGTATAACAGGCCTGACAGCCGGTCTGCATAATAATTTCGTTCTGCAGTTTTAATTTTTGAGGCAGCCATTCGTCGTCGGAATCAAGCAGGGCGATCCATTTGCCGGCTGTCTTTTTTATACCGGTGTTGCGCGCCCCGGAAGGACCCCGGCATTCGGAAGGAATTATTTTAATACCGGGAAATTCTGCAGGCAGACGAGCGTATTGCCGGGAAAAAAAATCATCGGAAAAATCATCAACGATTACGAGTTCGTAATTACTGCAGGTCTGCGCGTATACGGAAATGATTGCCCGTTTTAATTCGCTTATTCTGTTGTATACAGGAATAATCACTGAAAAAAAAGGAGCGGGCATTTACGGTTATTTAAAATACCAGGCGGAAAACTTCTTCGGCCCGCTGTACCGGATGAAAAGTAATGCCTTTTTTAATATAGGCCGGAATTTCTTTCAGGTCTTTTTCGTTGTCAGCCGGAAAAATAATTTTTTTCATTTTATTGCGTTTGGCTGCAATCACTTTTTCTTTCAGCCCTCCAATAGGCAGTACATTACCTACCAGGGAAAGTTCTCCGGTCATGGCAATATGTTCTTTCATTTTTTTGGAGCGTAAAAGCGAGAGCATGGAAACTGCCATGGTAATACCGGCGGAAGGCCCGTCTTTGGGAGTGGCGCCGGCCGGTACATGCAGATGAATATGCTGATTTTCAAGAATAGAGGGAGCAATTTTATATTCGGAAAAAAGGTTTTTTATATAACTGAAGGCAATATTGGCGGATTCCTGCATGACATTACCGAGCTGGCCGGTGAGTTTAAGGTCACCCTTGGGACTGGAAAGCGCTGATTCAATAACCAGTACTTCACCCCCCAGGGCTGTCCAGGCCAGGCCGACCGACATGCCGGGTTTGATGATTTTTGCGGCTTTTTCTTCGGGGAAAGTACGAACGCCAAGATAGCTTTTTACTTCGTTTTCGCCGACTGTCAGAGGAGTATTTTTATCTAACTCCGCGTTTTCTGCCGCAGAAGCCTTTACCTTTTCATAAGTGATATGCCGGCAGATTTTATCAATGTTTTTTTCAAAATTTCTTACTCCGGCTTCGCGCGAATAATAGCGCAGGATTTCACGGAAGGCGGGAGTGGAAAATGCCACCCCGGATTTTTCCAGTCCGTGTTTTTTAATGGATTTGGGAACCAGATATTTTTTTCCGATTTGAATTTTTTCTTCTTCTATATAGCCGGAAAGGCGTATAACCTCCATACGGTCAAGCAGGGCAGGCGGAATACTGTCGAGAGTGTTGGCGGTAGTGACAAAAAGAATTCCCGACAAATCAAAAGGCAAATCAAGATAATGATCGCGGAAATCGCAGTTTTGCTCGGGATCCAGCACCTCGAGCAGGGCCGAGGCCGGATCACCGTGATAACTTGCTCCCATTTTATCGATTTCATCAAGCATCAGCACGGTATTTTTGGTTTTAACGGTGGAGAGCGCCTGGATAATTTTACCGGGCATGGCTCCGATATAGGTGCGGCGGTGTCCCTTGATCTCGGCTTCATCGCGCATGCCGCCTACGGAAAAACGGAAAAACTCGCGGTTCATGGCGCGGGCAATGGATTTGCCGACTGAGGTCTTCCCGACTCCGGGCGGACCCACCAGGCAGATAATGCTGCCTTTGTTTTCATTTTTAAAAATCTGTACGGCAATAAATTCCAGAATGCGCTTTTTTACTTCTTCAAGGCCGTAGTGATCCTGATTGAGAATTTTTTCGGCCCGTTCCAGGGTATGCATGCTGCGTTTTTCATGTACCCAGGGCAGGCTGCAGATGGTTTCCAGATATTTACGCACTACAAAATATTCGCTGGAAGCAGGCTCCATCAGCTTGAATTTTTCCAGCTCCTGGTAGGCTTTTTCCTTGGGCTCGCCGGTGAGGTTGAAAGAATCGAGCTTTTTTTTAAAATTATCGTAATCGCCGGATTTGGGATCTGTTTCCATGCCGAGTTCTTTTTTGATCTGCTTGAGTTCTTCGCGCAGAAAAAAATCGCGCTGCTGCTTGGTAATTTTTTCATTGATATTAAGCTGGATTTTTTTCTGCAGCCTGGTTATATCTTTTTCCTTGATGAGCAGATAGGAAACCTTCTGCAGTCTTTTTTTTATATCAAGCTCTTCAAGCACTTCCTGTTTGAGACGCGATTCAATATTAAGCAGGGAGGTAATAAAATCGCAGATCTTTCCCGGTTCTTCAATATTAACCATTCCCAGTTTCATTTCTTCGGAAAAAAACGGGTTGTCGGATATTAATTCCTTGATATCAGCCAGCAGGTTACGCATCATGGCCTTGATTTCATTGTCTATTTTCAGGGTTTCATCAGGATATTCCACCGCTGCGGTAATGATTTTTTTTACGTCAAGCACTTTGACTATACGCATGCGTTTTACCGGATTGAGAAAAATATTGCGCGAACCGTCAGGCAGATTTATTATTTTAAGCACTTTACCCACAGTGCCCATGGTGTAAAAATCTTCTTCGGTGAAAGAAGCAAGGTCAATGTCATCGCGTTTAAAGAGAATAATGCCAAGATGAGCGAGATCTTTGAGCATTTCTGAAAAATTATTATCAAGAAATTCATTGGTAACATGCAGGGGAAAAATCATGCCGGGAAAAACCGGATTACGCATGATTGGAATAATATTGATTTTCTGCGGCAGAACCTGATCAATGGTGATTATACCGCTTTTGTTTTCGCTATCCATCAAATTCCTCGGTTTAAGATACCTTTTTAAGTCTAAAATATAATTATAATATTATTAATAGTCAAGAGTATCTTATAAATACAGCAAGTCTATTTCGGGCCGGCCCTGGTATATACACTCGACGCGCACATTATGCTTCAGGAAAAAAAATTTTCTTTTATAAAACACCGGAGTTTTATGACAGGGAAAGCAGACTTTCATATTGATCCGGAAGTAACGGAGGATAAAAATAGAATCCCTGAATTTTATCACAGTGAAAACTTTTCAGCATTTCGTACTGCTCGGTAGTTTCCACGCCTTCTGCCACTACGGTCAGGTTTATTATATGCGCCATGGAAATTATCCCGCGCAGCAGCAGGGCTCTTTCCGGAGAGTTCACAATATCATGGGTAAATGATTTATCGATTTTAAGTACCTGCATGGGCAGATCATTAAGCCGCTGAAAAGTGGAATACCCGGTGCCGAAATCGTCAATGGAAAACGAGAAACCGGCAGCTATCAGGGTGTTCATTTTAACGATTGATTCATCAATGGCATCAAACAGGCAGTTTTCGGTTATTTCCAGCATTACCCGCTGCGGAGAAACTCCGGCGTTTTTGAAAAGCTCGATTATATAGGGCGCAAAGGTTGGATCATTAAACTGACGCGGAGATATATTGACATTAACAGGCAGCGGGTTTACTCCCTTGCGCGTCCATTCATTGATTTGTTTTAAAATGATACGCAGAATAAAATCTCCGATTTTTTTTATTAAGCCGGTTTCTTCGGCTATGCCGATAAAAATCGAGGGCGCAATATCGCCCCGCAGGGGATGATGCCAGCGCAGCAGGGCTTCGGCTCCCTGAATTTTTCCATCCAGCGACACAATCGGCTGATATACCAGAGAGAGTTCCCCGGCCTCAAGCGATGCCTGCAGGGAATTGCGGATAAAAATTTTATACAGCATACGTTCATTCATTTCTTCGCGGAAAAAACAGTAAGCGTTGGACTTTTTCTGGGCTTCGTTCAGGGCGGTATCGGCATTATTTTCCAGTGTTTCCTTTAAAGTGCCGTCTTTGGGGTAAATACTTATACCTATACTGGCAGTAACGGAAAATTCATGATCACTGATATTAAAAGGCGAATTTAAAGCGCTTAAAATGCGCTCGGCTACAATGCCCAGATCAAGATCATCCGTAGTTTCATGAATAATTACGGCAAATTCATCGCCCGCCATTCTGAAGAGCATGTCGCTTTCCCGCAGGCAATTTTTAATCCTCCGGCTGCATTCCACCAGCATGATATCCCCGCCGCTGTGCCCAAGCTCGTCGTTGATTTCCTTAAAGCGGTCAATGTCAATAATCAGCAATGCCAGGGAAAAATTCCTCGGCCGCCGCCGCTGGTTTTTTACAGACAGGCAATCGGTAATTTTTTCATAAAAAGATTTGCGGTTATACAGCCCGGTTAGCGGATCATAACTTGCCAGCCAGGTAAGTTTTTCCTCGTTTTTTTTTCTTTCGCTGATATCTTCGAAAATCATGGCGATTTGCCCGGCTTCGGGAGCAAAAGCCGAACAATAAATCCATTTATTTATGGAAGAAAAATAATATTCGGCGGTAAAATTGCGTTTTTCGGATATTTGCTGAAAAACATTCCGCCAGTATTCAGCCTGCGGATCGGCTAATAAAAAAAAAGAAAAATAATCGGAGCCTTCAGGATGAGCAGCGCCGGTAATTTTCCGGAAAGATGAATTGGCTTCTTTAATTATATAACCGGTTTTTTCATCTGTTTTATGTTCTGCAATAATAATTAATCCGGAATTCATATTGGTGAAAAGCCGGCGGTACCTGGTTTCACTCTGCAGGCGCTGTTCCTGGAAACGGTGCTTATCGCTGACATCATTTATTATTAACAAGCCTTCAGCTCCGCCTGCGCCGCTGCCCGGATAACTATGGTATTCCAGATACTGAATTTTTTCAGGGCCGGCAAGTTCAAACTGTCCGTATTCCGGCAGGTTTTTTTCAGGAAGGGAGGGAAATATTTTTTTTATTTCAACCGGCAGGTTATCTTCGGTAAAGGAAAATAATATCCGGGCGCTGTTGTTAAAATAGCTGATGCGACCCCTGGTATATGCCAGCACAGGTATATTTATTTTTTCAATCAGATTCCATGATAATGCACGCAGCAGATCAGCGGAACGGTAATACAGTTTTTCCGAAAAGTACAGCGCAAAACCGGTCAGCACGCCCAGGCATGATAAAAGTTCAGACCGCCTCAAGCCCCAAAAACCCGGCAGTATATCCAGAATGGCGCCGAGAACGACTGCAGTTAAAACTCCTGCCGATAAAATGCGCATGGCTTTCTTTCGGTCCTGATTTTTTTCTGTTACAGCAGCCAGAAGTAAAGACACGGAACCGGCACACAGGGGAAGAATCATGACTGTTAAAAGAACCGGTAAAAACAGAATTCCCCGTATTTCTTCGGTCCCGCCCCCGGCTGAAAAAACTAAATTACTGATAAAAAGAGGAGAGCCGATTACCGCCGGAACCAGGGCAGCATAAATCAGGAAAAACACCTGCTTTGGTATTTTTCCGGTATACCCCGGATAAGTGCCGGTAAAATGCAGAAAGACCGGACCTGCAGCGAGATAAACCAGAGCCTGCAGACGGGAGGCGAGAAACCTGGCAGACAGAAAATACGGAAAGGCGGAAAAAAAAATCAGAGCGCTCCAGGAAAAAATCAGCAGGGAAAAAATTATTGACAGCCAGTACCGGCTGTTTTTCCTTTTTTCTGTTATCAGCAATATACTGGAGAACAAACATAAAATTAAAGATAACGCAGGAACAGTCATGAAGCAGTTCATTAATATATTATACTTCATTTTAATGATGAATACAATGAACTTGTAAATGTACAAAAAAATTCCGGAATGCAGTTTTCATGATATAATAACTGCAGAGCCTGACAGTTTTACTCATTAAATGAAAACTCAAAATAATTCAATACGCAATATCGCAATTATCGCGCATGTTGACCACGGCAAAACCACGCTGGTAGATCATTTATTCCGGCAAAGCGGCGCTTTCCGTTCCAATCAGGATATGGGCGAGCGCATTATGGACAGCATGGATCTGGAACGCGAACGCGGCATTACCATTGCCGCCAAAAACTGCTCCATTGACTGGAAGGGAACGCGCATTAATATTATCGATACTCCCGGGCATGCCGATTTCGGCAGTGAAGTGGAACGCGCCCTGATGATGGCTGACGGCGCCCTGCTGCTGGTAGATGCCAGCGAAGGGCCTTTACCGCAAACCCGTTTTGTTCTAAAAAAAGCCCTGGCTTCCAATCTGGCAATTATCGTTATTATCAACAAAATAGATCGCCATGATGCCAGGGCTAAAGAAGTGCTTGATGAAATTTATGAACTTTTTCTGGATCTTGAAGCCGGAGATCATCATATCGAATTCCCGGTATTTTTTGCAATCGGCCGTGACGGAAAAATCAAGCGTAATTTAAACGATGAGCTGTGCGATCTTTCCCTGCTGCTTGAAGAAATAATAAAAACAATTCCGGGCCCGTCGTACGATACTGAAGCGCCGTTTCAGATGATGGTTTCCGATCTGGGATGGTCGGATTTTTTAGGAAGACTGGTAATCGGAAAAGTTGTTAACGGCAGCACTAAAGTCAATGAAAAACTCGTACGCATGACGGAAAAAGGCGCCGAACCGCTGCGGGTTGTTAAAATGCAGATTTACCAGGGAATTACCTTCCATGAAGTCGATGAAATCAGTCCCGGCGACATTGTAATTTTAGCCGGAGTGGAAAATGCCGAAATCGGCGATACTGTCTGCCACCGCGATTATCAAAAAGCCCTGCCGCGCATCCATATCGATGATCCCGTAGTGTCAATGGAATTTGCCGGCAACACCTCTCCCTTTTCCGGTAAAGAAGGCAGTATTGTGCAGTCCAGCCGCATTCTGGAACGTTTGAAAAAAGAAGCTCTTGATAATGTAGGAATACAGGTAGAAGAAAAAAACGGTTCATTCATTGTAAGCGGCCGCGGCGAATTTCAGATGGCCATTCTTGCGGAAACCATGCGCCGTGAAGGTTATGAATTCATCATCGGCCGGCCCATAGTAATTTTTAAAAAAGAAAACGGTAAAACCCTGGAGCCGGTTGAATATGTCTGCCTTGATATTGACAGTACCTGCACCGGTACTGCAAGTGACATGTTAGCCCGGCGCAAGGGCAAAATGCTCAATTTTATTACCAAAGACGCAAGAGTACGCCTTGAATACCTGGTACCCTCGCGAACCATGATCGGTTTCCGAAATGAATTCCTGACCGCTACCAGGGGCGCCGGCCTGATTAATACCTATCTGCACGGCTATGAAGAATATAAAGGCGAATTTTCCGGCAGACAAAACGGCGTAATGGTATCCGACCGTACCGGACGGGTAACTCCTTATGCCCTGCATTGCCTTGAAGACCGGGGCGTATTTTTTATTGATCCTGGAATCATGGTTTATGAAGGAATGATCGTCGGAGAACATGCCCGTTCCAACGATCTGTCAGTAAATGTAACCCGGGAAAAAAAACTGACCAATATCCGCGCTGCCAATAAAGATGAAAATGTGGTGCTTACCCCGCCTTTGCGCATGAATCTCGAAAAAGCCATTGAATACATTGCCGATGACGAATGCATAGAGGTTACGCCTCTTTCCATCCGGATCAGAAAAAAAATTCTCGGCACCCAGCAGCGCTATATTTCCGGGCGCATAGCACAGCCCCAGGCATAACTGTATAAAACTGTCCTGGAATTTCATTGTTTGATCTACAACACCCTGTGCCAAGAGAATCAGCGTAATAAAATCTTGCGAATTTATCAGTTTTTAGTGTTAAAATGTCATCATTTATTTATATGAAAAAACTTATTTAGGGGTGGATTATCGTTTTTTTCAAACGTATTTAACATTGGCATGATTATTGTATATTATTTGCATGTTGAATAAATCATCCGCGAAAAAAAAGATAGATTTAGTATTCATTCATGAAATTTGCGAATTGCTTATAGACTCAAAAAACATCAGGGAATCAGTAGCGCAGGTTATAAAAATTCTGTCGGAATATTTCGGTTTTTTGAAATGCGTCCTGACGATTGTAAACAAGCACAACGGCCGGATTTTTATTGAAGAAGCGTACGGACTGACGCCGGATGAAATGAAACGAGGTGTTTATAAAATCGGGGAAGGCATTACCGGCAAGGTCGTAAAAACCGGGGCCATGATTTTACTGAAAAATATCGCGGATGAACCGCAGTTTCTGGACAAAACCCGGTCGCGCAGCGATACCGATAAAGAGAAAACCGCTTTCTTGTGCATGCCGATCAAGCATAATCTTGAGGTGATAGGCACCTTGAGTGTTGATCTGGATAATAATAACGAAAACGCGCTTGAATATACTGTAATATTTTTAAAAATAATTACGTCGGTTATTTCGCAATCAGTACGCGTGTATCAGCTGCGTTATGAAGAAAACGAACTTCTCAAGGAAGAAAACGAGCGGCTCACAGACATGCTCAAGGAGCAATTTCATCCGAAAAATATAATCGGGAAATCAGGCCCCATGCAGCAACTCTACAATATGATTTTCAAGGTTGCGGAAAGCAGAACAACGGTCCTCATATTAGGGGAAAGCGGTGTGGGCAAGGAACTCGTGGCCAATGCGATTCACTTCGGGAGCGAGCGCAGTACCCGGCCATTTATTAAATTTAATTGTGCGGCGCTGCCTCCATCTTTGGTGGAAAGTGAGCTTTTTGGCCATGAAAAGGGCGCTTTTACCGGAGCCAATGCTTTGCGAACCGGCAAATTTGAAGCAGCTGATACTGGTACGATTTTTCTGGACGAGATAGGAGAGCTGGAGCCGACTATCCAGTCGAAGCTTTTGCGCGTGATCCAGGAAAAGGAAATTGACCGCATTGGCGGGGATAAACCGGTGCGCGTTGATATTCGCATTATCTCGGCCACGAATAAAAACCTTGAGGAATTGGCAAAAAGCGGCCGGTTCCGTGAGGACCTCTTTTACCGCCTGAATGTATTCCCCTTGTTTGTTCCCCCGCTTAGGGAGCGCAAAACCGATATTATGCTGCTCGCTGACCATTTTATCGAAATATTCAATAGCGCGAATAAAAAAAATATCCGGCGTATTTCCACCCCGGCGATTAACATGATGATGAGTTATCACTGGCCGGGTAACGTGCGCGAGCTTGAAAACTGCATTGAGCGTGCGGTGCTCTTAAGCGAAGATGACGTGATTCACGGGTATCATTTGCCGCCATCTCTGCAAAGCGCACAGTACACATCTACAGGCGATACGGGCGAACTTGGTAAAAAACTGGATACGATTGAATATGAAATGATCATCGAGGCGCTTAAACAGTCCGGCGGCTGTGAGTACAAGGCTGCTTCTCAATTAGGATTAACTACCCGGCAACTGGGACTTCGCCTGAAAAAATTTTCGATCACACTTGGCGATTATAAATTCAGCCGGCGATACCGAAACAGCGACATGCACAGCAAAGCATAGCTGCGCAGCCTGATAAAATCATAAAAATGGCAATGGATTAATTGCACAATAAATATACATGCCTGCACAAAAATTATGCGCGCATAATTTTTTGCAGGCGAATGAGCCTTGTTCTCATAAACGAGTGTTTCTGGTAAAAGCGCAAAGCAGGCCGGTTTCGGCTATCGGCAACTAATTCCAGGCGGCAGCAATGCTTGCCATACGCCCAGCGTTCGGCTGCGTATAACAAAAGCGAGCCAATGCCCTGTTTTCGATATGCATTTTCAACAAAAACATCCTCAATACGTGCAGAGAAACCCCCGGCAGCTGTGGAAATTACCATCTGTACAGTACACATACCGATAATTATGCCTTGAATTTGTGCGGTAAAAATTGATGCCCGCTTCGGTTCATCCAAGAGCAGCCGCAAGCCCCGCAAAACTTTACGACGATCAAATAAAAAATCATCCTCAATAGCGAAAAGTTTCTGTATCATATCAGCCACCGCTAAAAGCGCGGGTTGTCCGGCTTTTTTGATCACTATGCGCATAACATTCTCCTGCCGGGTATAGTATCAATTTTTATGCCAAATAATTTTTTATTCACGCATTAAACAAGGGTATGATTTTTTTTCTTGNNAAGAAATAAATTTGCACCCATTAAACAGAAACAATTTTACAATCTCTTAAAATTATTACGCATACGTAATAATTTCCTGATATATTACATTTTGGTAATATTCTTTCAAGGTTTTTTTTGGAAAGCTGATAGTTCTAAAAATTCATTACTGCATTTTTAGAACGAATAAAGCTAATTATTAAAAAGCGCGGCAGCCGCCAGCCAGAAAAACAGATAAAACCCATTTGGCACAATTTATGTAAAAGTAATACGGCAAGGAGATCTGTTATGCGTAAAATTGCTATTTATGGAAAAGGCGGTATTGGCAAATCTACCACTACCCAGAATACTGTGGCCGGGCTCGCAGAGATGGGTAAAAAAGTCATGGTTGTTGGTTGTGATCCCAAGGCGGATTCCACCCGGTTGCTGCTTGGAGGACTGGCCCAGAAAACCGTACTGGATACACTGCGCGAAGAAGGCGAGGACGTAGCTCTAGATGACATTCTGCGTGAAGGCTTTTCGCATACACGCTGTGTGGAATCCGGAGGTCCGGAACCGGGTGTGNNGGTGAAATGATGGCGATGTATGCGGCCAACAATATCTGCAAAGGCATTGTGAAATACGCAGATGCCGGCGGTGTGCGCCTGGGCGGACTAATCTGCAATTCCCGAAAAGTTGATAACGAAGAATCAATGATCCAGGAACTTGCCAGGCAATTGGGCACACAGATGATCCATTTCGTACCGCGCGATAATATGGTGCAGAAAGCTGAGATCAATCGAAAAACCGTAATTGATTTTGATCCGAAGCATCCCCAGGCAGACGAATACCGCAGTCTGGCCAAGAAGATTGACGAAAACAAAATGTTTGTTGTACCCAAACCGCTGACTATCGAATCG
>DNNS01000255.1 GCA_003497555.1 Spirochaetia bacterium | reverse complement strand
TATAAATCTGACAAATAGCGCAACTGCACCCGGAGTACTAACTCTTAGTTTTCTTTTTTCAATTTTTTTTCCAATAATTTCATCAATATCTTTTTCCGCAAGTACCCCGGCGATTTGATAATTTATTTTATCCAGCGATATCAGAATGCTGATTTCTTTGGGAAAGCGGACTCCGCTTGAGCTATTACCGCAAGTGCTTATATCAGCATATTTAAATTCGTAAATTTTATCAAGATTAAAATCAATTATTACTTCGGCTTTACCGTCCCAGCCCGCTGTTTTATTATCTTTATGCATATCCGGAATGTCAGATACTTTACCGTCTGTCAGTAATACAGCATCATCAGGGTTATTCCTTGCTTCTCCCTTAATAAACTTGTAATTCGGTAACGGGCTGCATGTATATTTTTTACCAAGTGCAATATTCTGTTTTGTGCTGTTTAATGCTGGAGGTGCTGCATCAGCCGTGTAACTGTGCTGAGTAGAAAAGATCAGGGGCAAAACAATAACGAGAAATGCAGAAAAATAATTTAACTTTTTTTTGCAGGCATTGACAAACCGGATAATGAAATGTTGCTTCATAAATTATCTCCTTCGAAAATTTAATTATTACATGGTCTTTCGACCAACATTTCCCTTTAAAAATGTAATTTAAAGGGTTTCTCGCAGGGCCCGCTGAGGCAGCTCCATTGCTTCCTGCAATTGCTGCACTCCCGGCCTCCTGCCGGTCGTACCAGAGGAATGAATAAACTGTTAAAGTTATTCTCTGCGAGCTCTGCGCCCTCTGCGCGAACCTAATTTTATTATTTTTATATGTAAACATATTCCCACTTGCCTGTGCGTAACGCACGCAGTCAGAAGAATAACCTTACACATTTTCATGGTTTCGGGTGTCTCACAGAGACATGACGACTCCTTCGAAAATTTAATTTAAAAGCCTAACAACGAAAGGCACGAAATTCACGAAAACCATTTTTAAGCTTTTCGTGAATTTCGTTGTTAAATTATATTTTCATGGTTTGGGATGTTCTTTCCTTATAACCACCGCTTGCAGGTAATATAAGAGAGGCATTAGACTCTCTCAAAAATTAACAATCGTTTTATAATAATTGGTTGTCATTAAATTCATTTATATCCCCGGGAATAATATATTCCGGCAGCGGATGAGGATACCTTTCAGGCCCGAAAACAGTAATTTTATCCCTCTTCTTTTTTTCCAGCTCCTGCAGTATTTTTTCTGCTGACCAGCGTTTTTTTATATCATGCAGCAGATCCCGGGCAATTGTGCGATACCGGGGATCGCCTGACAAATCATTTTTTTCTTCCGGATCATCATTAAGATTAAACAGCAGATAAGAAGATTCGGCAGCGCGGAACTCATGAAAATAGATCAGTTTCCATTCTTTTTTCTTCAGCATGCAGGAAGGAAGATCCCCAAGCAGGCCCGGAAATTCAGAAAAAATTTCATCTGCCCACGGCTGGGCATTTTCTTCTTCTATTAAAAGCCGGTAAAAACTTTTTCCAGCAACATTTTTCATTGACCCGGCTTGAGCCATATCCAGCACCGTGGGGCCGATATCAATGAGATTTACCTGGGAGCTGATTTTCTTTCCTGCCGGGAATCTGCCCGGCCCGGATATTATCAGAGGAACACCGGCAGATCCTTCAAAAAAATAGCTTTTCCACCAAAGGCCGTTTTCATAGGCCATATCGCCGTGATCCGAACAGTAAATGATCACAGTGTTTTCCGGATCACAAGAGCGATCTACAGTATTCATAATTTTACCGATATTGTCATCAAGCTCGGTCACAAGTCCGTAATAGGCAGCAAGCGCCCGATGGGCCTGCTCTGGAGAAATATCAAATACTCCCCTTCTTTCACACCATGCCCTGACTGCCGGATGCATTTCCCGTACAGTTTTTTCCGTGAAATAATTATTAACCGCGATTCTGCTGTAGTAATAATCAAAATATTCCTTTTTGCAGATCAGCGGGTTATGGGGCAGGATCATACCGATAACAAGACAAAATGGTTTTGCGTCTTTGCCGCCTGCTTTATTCTCCAGATACCCGCAAGCGGTGTTTGTTACCAACTGATCATAATAACTGAATCCGGTTCGTCCATAACCGGCTTTTTGCACAGCATATTTTGTCTGCCCGTTTGTTCTTTGCCTGTCCTGTCCCAGGATGTCAGCAGAAAGCAGATCGTTTTTTACATCAGCAAGAATTCTTTTACCAAAGCCGTGAAACTGATCCGGGCCGACAAAATGCATGCGGCCGCATAAAACGGTTTCGTATCCGGCTGCCTCAAGATAATGAGCCATGGTGGGAATATCAGAAGCAAGCGCGCACTCGTTTGTCCAGACTTTTATCTGCGACGGATACTGTGAAGTCATAAAAGACATTCGCGACGGCACGCAGAGCGGAGAAGGACAATAAGCCGGGCTGAATTGCATTCCTTTTTTTGCCAGGGCATCCAGATTGGGAGTCAGAATAATATTATTGCCCGCACAACCCATAACATGGGGATTATGCTGATCAGACATGATAATAATAATATTGGGCCGTAATAATGTTTTTGTAATTGGCATTTTCCGCTTTGCCGGATTTATATATTATAATTATTATCCGGATTTTTACCATACCATAAATTGACTTTAAAAGCACAAAATATTGACTTTTTTCTTCATAACCTGCTATAATACCTTATGCAGATTCACCTGATCAATCCGGCAGCAGCCATCAAGTGTCTGAACAAAATTAAATTGTCTACTTCTCTGCACAGTCATAATTGTTATCAGTTTCTTTATATTTTCCGGGGTATGTGTGCTGTACAGTCCGGGAATGTTTCTTTAGAGCTTAAACAAAACAGCTTCCTAATCATCAAACCGGAAGTAATCCATAAACTGACATTTCCTGATTTTAATGAAGCAGAATGCGAGGTATTTCAGACCAAAATTACAGTCAGCGAAGACCTGAAAATAATAAAATACCTGCCGGATGTGACTGATTGCAGCAATATTAAAAACGAAGTGGAGAAAACCCTGGATCTGATATCAGGAATTTTAAAAAATAATCAGATTTCTTCCGATAAAGTCGAGTATGCATTTTTATTACTGTTTGAGCTGCTGAGTTCCATTCATAATGTTTCAATAGTACGCGATGAACGGATAACACAAATCATGGAATATATTGCAGAGAATGTCAGAAAAAAACTGAGTGTAAGCATTTTAGCTGAAAGGCTTTGCCTGGAAAAATCATATTTTATCAGACTGTTCCATCGCAATACCGGTATGTCTCCCCTGGCTTATATTAAAAAAAAACGCATGGAGATGGCCAAGGGGCTGCTTCTTTTTTCTTCTGCCAAAATTAATGAAATAGCAGATAGCATCGGATATGAATATTATCATCATTTTGCCGCTGATTTTAAAAAAAGCGAAAAGGTTTCTCCAAAAGAATATCGACATTCCTATATTTCTGACAGATAGCAGTATTTTTTTTTATCTGTCAATACCTCAGTCTCTGCTTGTTAGTCTCTGCTTGCCGCTTGTGAGCATTTCCAGCTGCTGATCGAATTCCGATGGATGGAAATTCTTCAATATTATTTCCTTTTTTTGCATATGAGAAACAACTGCTGCATTGGCCATCAAAAGAGAGCCTGCTGCGTCTTTGCCGCTGACCAGAAGATTTTCAGTTTTCCCCAGAAGTTTATCAATGAAGTTTTTTGTGATTTCATACTGGCTGGAAAAAGGTATAGTTTCTTTTTCAATTTTTTCAGTATGAGATATTTGATCTTTCAGCGAATCAGACGGCGAATTGATAATTTCTTTGATTTTCCTCTCAAATGCGGAAAATTTCATTTCATTATCGTTAACCGATAAAATTCCCTGTTCGCCGACAATATAAATGTATTCGCCGGCAGGCGTTTCCCAGGTATTGGAATAAAAACGCAAACGGGCATCTTCGGGGTAGGTCATGAAAATTTCAACATCATCTTCCACTTCAATATCATGATGTTTGTTTGCCAGGCGGGCAGATATTTTTTCCGGCTGTCCGAACCACCAGTAAATCAAATCAAGAATATGGGGCGCCTGGTTCATTAAAATACCGCCTCCTTCGCCTTTCCAGGTGCCGCGCCATACAGCGGATTTATAATAGGCCATAGTGCGGAAATATCTGGTTTCGATAATATCGGCGCGGAGAATTTTCCCCAGGCGGTGATGAATAATATCGGCAATTTTTTTATAATGCGGAATCGAGCGCAGGCAAAAATCCACAGCCAGAACCAGATTTTTTTTCCCCGCCATGTTTATCATTTCCTGCGCCTGCGAACTTCTTACGGTTATGGGTTTTTCACAGAGTACATGTACATTGTGTTCAAAGGCGCACATGGCTATCGGGTAGTGGCTGAAGTGATCCGTTAGTATAAGCACGGCATCAAGCGCTTCCTGTTCAAACATATTCCGGTAATCGGTATATCCTTTTACCCGGTATTTTTCCGCTGCTGTCTTAACGCGTTCGGGGTTGATATCGCATACGGCTGTGAGTTTTAATTCTTCAAGATTTTTAAAATAATCAAAATGCACTTCGGAAATTACCCCCAGGCCGATTACAGCGGTTTTTATAGTTTGCATATATTTCCTCCCTGGAAAATACCGTTTTAAAACGATAAATTCGCTTAAAAA
>DNNS01000236.1 GCA_003497555.1 Spirochaetia bacterium | reverse complement strand
TATTTACCCAAGAAATAAATTTGAACCCTCAATCAGCGCGGCTTTGTCCAGATTTTATCATTTAGATTAAAATACCAATTACTTTTGCATATTTTGGAATCCAGGCGGTATTATTTCCTGTAATATTGTATAATATAATCATGTTTGAGATAATTTTTTCTGCTCCCTATATATTAAAAGCGGTTATTTCTCTGCTCTTTATTATTTTCCTGAATAAAATTACCGGAAAGCTTTTTATTGCGGTTTTAGCCGGCGCAATTCTGCTTGGTATCTGGTCAGGGCGTTCACCGGCAGAACTGGCGACTCTTGCCGGATCTCAAATCATTTCCGCTCCCGGATTCATGCTGGTCATTGTACTTCTGCTGGTAACCTGGTTCAGCGCCCAGATGTCGGAAACAAGGCAGATGCAGAATCTGGTAAATATTGTACAAAAATCGGTTTCCCGCAGGGCCGGTATGGCTATTCTGCCTGCAATCATCGGTTTTCTCCCCATGCCCGGAGGTGCAATTTTTTCTGCGCCGCTGGTGGATGATTTTGATCAGAATAAAAGTCTTGATCCCATGCTGAAAACCAGAATAAATTACTGGTTCAGGCACATCTGGGAATACTGGTGGCCGTTTTATCCGGGAGTTATTTTAGCTATGGCGCTTTCCAGCCTATCTTTTACAGGATTTATCCTTCTGCAGCTGCCGGTAACTTTAATATCCATATGTGCCGGTTATTTTTTTCTGCTGCGCAGGCTGCCTGACTGTGCAGAGAGCGTCCGCGAGCCTGTTAACTTATTAAAATTTCTTGACTGCCTGTGGCCTATCATTCTGGTTTTTTTAATATATATTCCGGTAAAAATCCTGCAGCCTGAAAATTCAGGACAAAACATGATGAACAGTTTTTTATCCAGTCAATATCTGCCGGTAAGTGCCGGTATCTTTTTTTCGGTAATTCTTTTACAGATTGCAAAACCCCTGGATAAAAATAAATGGCAAAAAATTATTTTTTCTTCCAATACGCTGTCGTTCGCCCTGATTGTTATATGCCTGCGTATTTACGGGGCATGCATTGATCAGCCGCTTGGCGACGGAAGCCTTATAATGAAAAAAATGGGAGCTGAACTTTCTGCTGCCGGCATACCGCTAATACCGGTGATTATTGCGCTTCCCTGGTTAGCCGGTCTTACAACCGGAGTTGCTTTTGGAATGGTAGGCGCCAGTTTTCCGGTTGTAATCGGACTGCTGGGAGAAAATCCGGATCCCAATATTNNACTGGCAGCTGTTACTCTGGCTTATACCAGCGGTTATATCGGCATGATGCTGTCTCCGGTGCATGTCTGCCTGGTAGTAACCAATCAATACTTTAAAACATCCACCGCCGCAACCATTCAAAAATCATTAATCCAGGGATTAACTATTTTTATTTTTACCGGTATATATGCTTTTTTAATTTTCAGGTTATGGAAATAATATGAAACAACCGGACATAAATCCTGCCCGCCTGCCTTCAGAAAAATTTTATTGTTTTCCGGAATTTATGAGTTATCTGTTTTTACCTGCAATGTTATTACTTGCCTGTCTTTCCGCTCAGTCTCTGATTTTTACACCTGCAGATTATAATTTTAATCATATCAATAAAGGTGAATTATTAAAAAACTCGATTATTATTTCAAACCGCACCAAGAAAAACATACAGCTCTATGTCAAACCGGATTGCAGCTGCGTACTGGTACAGGAAAAAGAAATCGGGCTTGCACCGCAGGGTACTGCAGTCTGCAGCTGGGAACTTGATAGTACTGATGAACAGGGCAATATTGAAAAAAATATAATTTTTTATTCCGATCAGCTTAGTTCGCCTGTTTATTTCCNNTCCGGCTGAACGGGTATCTGTACCTGCTGCTGTATAATGCCATGTTTATTCTTCCGTTACTTGCGGTTTTTATATTATTTCTTCTTGGCATGCGATCAGAACATTTAGCCGGTTTTTACAGAAAAAAAATAAAAATTGTGAAAATTGCCCTGGGTGCGCTTTTTTTATGTTTTGTTATTATCCTTACTTACAGTGATATAAAAAATCTTGTTATTTCCTGCAGACTGCCGGGAAAAGAAAAAACCGATACGGAAAAAAACAGACTGGAACTTCTGATCTTTGCTTCCAGCGGATGCAAAGACTGTGCGATTTTAAAAAAACGCGTTCTGCCGGGAATGGCTGCATCTTCCGGCATTAATATTAAAATACAGGAATTTCCCATTGAAAACAGGGATAATCTTCTGTATTTTATACGTCTCGAAAAAATATACGGCAGCCCGGGAAAAGCTGAATTCCCTGTAATAATCGCCGGTTCAAATATTATCAGCGGGAAAACTGCCGAAGAGTTCCTCCCGGCTATTTTCAATTCCTTCCGGCAGGGGATATTTTCCAATATTGAACATCCGGCAAAAAATTCCGCCGCTTCAGAAAAAAAGGAGATATCGGAAGATCTTGTCAATAAAGTTAAAATCTTGCCGGTAGCCGGCGCCGGCCTGCTCGACGGCATTAATCCCTGCGCATTTGTAACCATTATATTCCTGCTGTCTTATTTAGGGCTGCTTAAAAAAAAACAGGGCGAAATCATTGCTACCGGGCTGGCTTTTACTGCCGGCGTTTTCATCACCTATTATGCTTTCGGACTCGGCCTTTATAAACTTTTAAAATATTTTTCTTCTGTGTTTATATATATTTCCTATATTATTAAATATACAGGCGCCCTGCTGGCGCTCGCCCTGGCGGTTTTTTCTTTTCGCGATGCTGCATTTGCCGGACGCGGGCAGGAATCAGAAATGACTCTGCAGCTTCCGCTGGCAATCAAACAGAAAATTCACTCGGCTATACGAGATAATCTTAAAACCCGTACCGTTGTTTTTTCTTCGTTTATTTTAGGGCTGCTGGTTTCTTTTTTTGAGCTGGCCTGTACCGGGCAGGTTTATTTGCCGGCAATAATCATGATGATTGAAAATTGAAATTTAAAACCGGGGATGCTCTATAAATCTTAATAATTTACAGACCGGCGTACCTATCACTCGCGATATAGCATTATGCAATCTGTTTTAGGGTTTCCCCTGAAAACAACCCGGGAATTCCATTCGTTACATTTTTAGCATACAGTGGTTGGCTGTCAACATACCCAGAATTGGTAAAAGACAAACCATGTGCCCTATCTAACCAATGGGAAACTGTGCCTAAAACATTTGTCATAATACCGGTTAGAAGATCGAGCCACAGCTTGCATTTATTTATGTTTATAGGACTAAAATAGGGGATTACGTAAATACTCGAAAAAAAGAATAACTCGTTTCATGAAGACTCCTTTTTATTTAACATATGTTTGTAATGTAGATGTTCTATTTATTTTAGATCACCGGTTTTTGCAATATGGTAAAGTTTATTAAGGGCATTTTTTACCTGTTCGGTTCGTTTCTGTTGGCAAGTCTCTGCTTGCTTCAACGATTCTTTTCGTTTGACAAGTAAGCGTCTATTTTCATCGGGTGCTGTTCCACCAAGATGGCAGTGGCTTTTTATAAACTCTTCAGGATTAAAGCATTTNNGCCGGGTTTTTTTACGCCCAAGTATTCCGCAGCTTCATCAAGCATCTCTCCTGTACATTGCAGACTTTTAAGACCCTTAACACGCGCTTGTCGTACCATAGTGGCGACGACACTGTGGGCTAAACGTCCGCCATATCCATGTTCTTTAATCAAGTAAACAACTAGTTCTGTTGAACAGCTATAGCCTGAATTTAGAATTTTCAACATACGTTGCTTTTGGAAAATTATATGGTTGAGCGTATTTGTGAAGATTTCGATGCAGGCTTGTGACTGTAACATTGTTTCAATTGCGAACTCTGGAAAATGGAAAGTTTGAAGCACATCTGCATGGATTTCGCTTTTTAATTGAAACATACCTTTAACAGTTTCCCCCATTACATTGGCTGCTCGAATTCTGGTATATTCAAAATTAACTCCAGAATCGCACTTATGAGGCATAAATGAACTGATACCGCACATTGAAGGCTCTGTACGAATCATATCGAATTCATCACTGGACCAAATATAGTGGCTCATTGAGTAGCGGCTCAAATGAATAGCCATATTTGAAAGAGCAAACATGATCGCCATGGAATGATCCTGCGAAGCTTCACAATCATAAGTCGACTCCAATACGCCATCAAATCCTAATAGTTCCGCCATAAATTCTCTATCTACAGGCCATGTTGTTCCTGAGCAAGCACCGCACCCCCCGGAATTAAGATTGGTAAATTTATAGGCAAGCTCAAGTTGTTCCAAACTTCTGAAAATGCCATCAAAGGCAGAGATCATATAATGAGCATAGGTAATGGGTTGACCCTGAAACATATGTGTATGACCCACCATGATGGTATCAAGGTGTTCCATACACATACTGTGGATTACGTTTAATAGTTTCAGAGTGTCGTCAAATACTTCCAGCAATTTGTCACGAAGTTTTAAACGCGATGTCGGTTCCTGCAACGTGCGGCCATAATTAACTGTGCTGGCAAGATTCATATCTCCATCAAACACCTTGACAAGCCGTTCCTCTCCGGAAAGTCCTCCATCATCATTCCATATCAAATTCAATCCTGCCAAAATTTTGATTGCTTTTTTTTTATCGATAACTCCCGCTTTCCATAAACAGGTTGTCCAAGCCATATCTACCTGCGTTGCCCAAGGTTGCGTTCGTTCCATTCTTACACGTTCTGAAACTGCCTTAGCTGAAGGTGCATACATTTCCAGAGACATTTCACATCCGGTGGAGTGACGCCGGTGGTCAGTCCTTTTTGCATAATCTTCATTAAAAAAGTATTCCATTTCAATAAAATCGCGCATTTTATATCCTATTGTTGTTTATAGTTATTTTATTTCGTTATATCTTCAATTTTTACATCATCAAATAAAACTTTTCCGCTCACGGAATCTAGTCCGCAAACGAGCGTTGCAACAACAGTCATTTCATGTACCGTATAGGTAAATGTCACCTTTTTCCAATCGAATGTACCGGTAACAATGGCTGCCTGTGGATAATCTTTACGGCCTTCAGCATCGGTGACAGAGAGCATAAATTTTATTCCGTTATGCGGTTTAGGTTTGTCACTTACATTCTCTGCTTTTATCATGGCGGAAATTTTCACCGTGCGGCCGCAGAGTGATGCTGCAGGGAGCGAAACCTTTATAGTATTTCCTTTAGCATCTGGTGCGGTAATGGCTAATGCCTTTTTTGTAATTCCTGTTTCAAAAACGAATGAATCCGGCTGCCAATTTTTTACATTCCCATTCTCAAAATCATCCTCGAATATGGTGCCAGTATTTTCTAATACTGTAATTTTTGTTTCCACTTTTTGTGATTCAGGCATTACAGGTTGCTCTTGCATTGCTTTCCAAAGTACATTGGCATACCCTTGCATCCCTTTATCACCCGGATGCCAATTAACACCGCTATTTGTATACCTTTTTTCACTCGCAGCAGAAGCCGAAGGATCTGCATATACATCTTTAATATCTACAAATACAGCACCTTGACGCTGACACGCACTTTTTATTATTTCGTCTTTTTGCGGAACACTTTTCCATGTACCGCAACAGTAGACACGTGCAGATGAATTCGCCTGTTTTACAGATGCAATGAGTCTTTCGTAAGGTTTTTCAAATCCGTCTTCGGTTAAAACACGATCATTTTCTCCTAATTGTATTATTACAAAATCGGCGGCGTGGGCTATAATGGCCGGAAGGCTGGCGATAGTCTTGTCAATTGTGCCTCCACCAACGCCATTCAAGATTAATTCGGGTTTTATTTTTTGTGAAGCTGAAATTTTAGAATAAAGTAAGTGGACGTAATCCTTGCTTTCACTGGATGCCGCCATTCCCCATTGTCCGGTCCAGCCAAGGCTTTCCTTAGGGCCGTGTTGAGTAATGCTATCACCTAGAACTAACATTTTTTTTATGGGTGCCCCTGTTGCTTTTTTTGTTGTACTTATAGTCATTTCTGAAAATGAAATATCTTGAATTGTCATTGTTGTGTCCTTAAAAGCGCCTAGTAGCAGCCGAAGCGAGCGTGGAACATCATAATTTCCATCGATTGCACTGACATCTAATATACATTCATAGGCATTTTCACCGGCAGCTACAGGTATAATGGCGGTAGAATATTTTGTGTAGGGAGCTTTACTTAAAAGATAGGCTGCGGTAATTTCGCCTGCTTTACCTGCTATTGCATTGAATTTCAGTTTGTAGCTTTTATTCGCCTCAACACTAATAGATTTAATTATTTGAAAGTTACCATTATTTAGATTTTCGTAGCTTGGCAATTCTGCAACTGCTTTACCGGCATCAAGCTTTATTTGGCCGCCGGCATCAAGTGCTGTTTTATGAATATAGACACTCCACCCGTTTTCAGCTGAAATGCCCGTGCCTGGTAATAAATTTTTTCCGGTATCAGACTGCGGATTGTTATTATTTTTCGATTTAGATGAGTTCAAGGATAGATACTGTTTTATCACCTTCCCCCGCTCGGTCAAGCCGGTGGTAAGCTTGGGCGGATTAATTGGCGCCGTCGCGCGGGTCGCATAGAAGAGTTCTGTATTAGAGATTGCTAAAGCTGTCTTTACATATTTTCCTTCTGCGTTGTAAAGATCAACTTCTTCGTTTTTTTCAAGATCCCAAACACTTGCTTCATTTAATGCATGGTAATTCCAGTCCCATTCTAATTTTTCAAATATCTCCAAGCACTCACGCAGATATATTTCTGCATCCGGAGCAAAACGAGGAGCACTGAATTCTCCAACATAAATTCTTACCCCGTTTTTTTTTTGGTAATCAATGGCAGGGGCAAGTTCTTTTTCTAATCTTTCTTTATTCCAGTAACCGCCCCCGCTATCTCTGAAAACTCCGGGCCATGGAAGGATCTCTTTTGAGTTAACCCCCTGATGTGTGTATTGTACCGGCTGGTACATATGGACGGAATAAATAACCGGTTGGTATTTGTCGTTTAGTACCGGAAATCCTTTAAATCCCCAACATAACATACCCGGCCCCGGCTCAATCGCAATAGGATGTATGCGGTCAATTTTACGTATAGCATCAATTGTTTTTTGTGCCCATTCGGGAAAAGTCGGTGGAAAAGCCAGACTGGTATGTACAGTTGTCCAATCTAATGGTTCATTTAGCAAGTCGAACCAAATAACTTGATCACGCCCTTTACATATTTCTGCAATCTCTCGCCAGCACTCGATCATAACTTTAAGATTGCTCTCATCATACCAGTATTCGTGCGATGCTGTGTGTTTATCATTGGAGTATTGTTTCGGGTTATCATTTGGGATTTGATGGAGATCAATTACTGTTGCTATACCCAATGCTTTTGCATTTTCTAACCCCTCCGGTAATTTTTCAATCATGCTCCTCCATGTAGCTTGGTATTGACCGCGCGCCCTGTTTGATGTTTCCCAAATGGGACACATCATATATCGCACTTGATTTGCATTCCAGTTATTTACAGCATTTTTCAAAATGTCTATATCTAAGCGTTTAACGGTAAACCCTCGATACCGTACCGGCATATTGTTTTTTTCCTCTGCGAAAATATTTGAAATTGCTAAAATTGAAAGTACGATTATGAGAAGATATTTACTTCTTATTTTAAAAATTTGAAACATTTTTTTTTCCTTTTTTAATTACTTTCCTGCGATTTTTACTGCCGGCAGGCTGATTAATGCCTGGCTGGTGATCGGTTGTGTGTTTTCTATTGTTATGGCGGAAGATCCTTCCGGCCCCGTATGCAATGAAACGGATGCACGGGTGAATTTTGTTTCCCATCCCGGCAGAGCGGGGTCTGTAAATTTTTCTTCAAATATTGTGCCGGCGAATAATACCGAAATGACACTGACTGTAATAATAAATAACATGGTTTTCATTACTTGCTAATCCTCTTGTTAATATCGCCAGAATTATGATGTTTTTTTAATAGTATAGTGATCTCGAGTAAATAGATGATATAATTATTTCAGCCAATAATCGCTTTTATTTCTTTTTCCAGCAGTACTTCACCCTGTTTAATCCGCGCTTTACGATCTGCGTTATCTGCGCGAGCCTTCTCTATCACTTGCCGCCGGTTTCTCAACATGCGCATGGTTTCGGAAGGAGCTGGTCCTCCAAGNNTTATTATGATTTTTAATAAATTCCACCGGATCCAGGCATTTCTGTAAAGTAGCGGTATCCAAATTCGGCGGCTCTTCATCGCACATTTTTGCAGCTTCATCAAGCATTTCACCCGTAAGTTCGGGGGTTTTCATTTTTCGATCTCGAGCCAGTCGCGTAAGGTAAGCGCAAATGCGGTGTGCGCGTCGGCCTCCGTACCCTCGTTCCCGCACTAAATGCACTACTACCTCGGTCATACAGGAATAGCCCTGAAGGACATGCTCAAGCATGTTCTCTTTTTGTACACAGATATTTTTAATGATTACACCGAATCTTCGGATAATAGCTTTGGCATTAGCCAAAGCTTGTAGACCCACATCAGCAAGGTTGAGCATAGCGAGAACGTCGCCATGTGGTTCAGATTTTGTTCGGAACATACATGCCATCATTTGTCCGAAAATATCACAGATTGAGTTG
>DNNS01000675.1 GCA_003497555.1 Spirochaetia bacterium | reverse complement strand
AAATGCACGAACATCTGCACCGCGAATATGACGGAACCATCACCTTTGGAGAAAACACAGCCAGCGGTGAAAAACGATCCCTGGTTTTTTCCCGTACCTGCGATATCAGACCGGTAGCTGACGACATGGCGCTCTGTCATCCGAATTTTCAGAAAAACAACGGAAAACTGACTGCCTTTGACGCGGAATCAGCCTGGTTTATCAGGGTTGATCATATTAAAAACTACGGGACAGATCCTGATATAGAAGCGCGCTCCATTCATCCGCCGGAACCGATTGTGTTTTTAAATATTGATGCCCAGCCGGGAAGTTCAGCCCTGCTCTGGGAGCATACGGAAGACTCCCCCGGGAAAGCCTGTCCGAATCCGCGTTTCATTTTTCCCCGGCATACTGTTCCCGGAATAGTAGAGAAACCGGTCAGTATTGATCTGCGCAGTTTCGGTCTGCGGACTCCACCCTCCAGCCGGGAAAATCCCGATTACGGAATTCTCGGAATTTTTCATGTGCTGCCTCCGGCGGTTGCCTGGCTCTGGCGGCTGGTGTCTCCTCGCGGATATCAAAATCCGAGTGTACTGGAATCTGGAAGCATGGAATCAGAAGGCGTGGGATCTTACTGGCCCTTTGCCACCGGGAAAAAAACACGGCAGGCCAGTCTGCTGCTCGCGCAGTTCGAGTCGTCTCCGCGTGTGCATTACGTGCTTTGCCCCAATCAGCATATTGGAATATGGAAAACCGGATTCATGCCCCAGTGGATTATGCGCGAATATTTAGCGCGCCGGGGCGGAGTAAAATTCAGCCGCGAAGAGCTGTCTCCGGCCCGCTGTCTGCTCTTGGGATATGCTCTCAATAAACTGATGGTAGAAGGGCAAATATTCGATAAACATTTTCTGAAGACCGAATGCCAGCCGGAAATGGGTACGGAAGCCTATGATCAGGGAGCGGAAATTCTTTTCAGTTTTTTCCGGAGGGAACTAGCGGATTTCAACAACCCTGATTTATGCAGCAGCGGCAGAAAAATTATTGAATGCTTTTTTGATCATGGAAAACTGGAGCAAATGGACAGCCTGCTGCCGGGTGAAAGTATTTTTTTAGATGAATAGTCTTCAGATTGTAAAAGGCCACGGGTACGATTTTATTCTTTGGTACGTGTCTATATTTAAATCGCACACTTAGTTATTGAAAATCACTATTTATGCTATAATACATTTATATCAAGGAAAGATTTATGGAAAATATATCAAATTTATTTAAGAAGTATTGGATTATTGTGCTTGGCGGACTAATTATTTTTTCTTCTATTTTATACTTGTTTAAATATGCCTATGATAATATGTACATAGATTCGGTTTTTATCGTAACGATCGGTTTGTTTTCAGGAATTTCATTTATAATCGGCGGGCTTGTAATTTATCAAAGAAAAAATCAAATACTTGGTGAAATACTTGCTGGCATAGGCCTCGGCGGTATTTATTCAACAATTATCTATACTGCCGTTACAAGCTTATGGAATAATTATACAGTATTCGTATCAATTATCGCAATAACCATTATAACAAGTGCGATAAGTTATAATTTCAATCTTAGAGTATTAACTTCCTGTGGTTTTGCAGGAGCCTTGTTTTCTCCATTTATAATACGAGCAACATCTTTTAATATAAATTTTTTAGTTGGATATATTTTAATAATAAATATTGCAATGATTGCATTTACCTATTTTAAAAAATGGAAAGAATTGCCTATAATAGCTATTATACTTACTTTTTTACTATATATATCCTACTATTTAATTATTAAAACCGATAATTGGTATACACCATTTAGCTATATATTATCATTTTATATAATATATGCTACGGGTTTATTGTTTTTAACTAAAAAAGAGGCCGATAGATTTGATGGATTAAATCTTTATCTTTCTTATATTAACGCATTATGGTTTGGGTTTTGGGCGTATTACATAATGTCGCAATATGATTTAAATATTAATTATCCCCTTATTCTTATTAGTCTCGTATTTATCTTAACATCAATTTTGTTAAGTTTGTCGTATCCAAGTTCAAAATTAGCAATATATAGTTATTTAATAACTGGTATAGTTTTATTAGCAGTATGCGGCGATAATCTAACCAGTTTTCTAGAAATTCGTAATATTTCATATGTATTTAGAGCAACAATTTGGCTGACTATAATAAGCCTTGGATTTGTTTTTTGTATAAAAAAAAACAAGCATAAATATTTACCTTTTTTAAATATTGCCTGGTTAATAATATTTATTTATTGGCTTGTTTTTGCGTGGGATATTGAAAATGTCAGATGGTTTGGCACTTCATTTATACCATTTATAAATCCCCCCGCTCTCGTCTGGATTTACTTCGCAGTAACCGGCCTGGTAGTATCAAAATATTATTACAAACAAGAAGAAATAAAAAAATCTCAAATAATCAGCTCAAAAGTAACAGATGAAAAACCTATTTTTTTTCTACATGAAATAATTACACTTTCTAGTCTAATCGCTATAGGTGGCTTATTAATAAAACAAATAAGTAATCTATGGGAATACTACCATATTACTCAAATTGAAGTAAATATTATTTATTCAATAATTTTGGGCATATATGCCTTGGTATTGTTTATTTGGGGTATTTGTTTTTCAAGGAAATTTTATATTTTTGTTGCCGATATGATATTAATATCTGTAGCGATAAAAGTTATTTTTTTCGATATGTCTGGTGATACATCGATATATAAAGTTTTTTCAATATTTATTACTGGAATTGTATTTATAATAATTGGTTATTTTAATTTTAAAATGCAAAATATAATTTCAAAAAGCCATATTGACGCCCCCAATACCTAATGAAATTATTATTTACATGAATTATTTAAAGCATTCATCTTTAATTTTATCCCATATTTTTCTTATCTGTTTGGTAACTTTATTTTCAGTATATTCAATTATTGATATACCTTCTATTTGCGCATCAGTTACGCTTTCATCGTATGGAATCATTCCTAAAAAATTAGAATTATTCTGCGCAGCAATTTTTACGGCTTCGTCAGATTTGGCGGGATTTAAATCATATTTGTTGACAATAATTCCTGATTTGATTTTAAAATAATTTATTACATCGAGTATTCTTTTCATATCATGAATGCCTGAGACTGTGGGTTCAGTAACTATTACTGCATAATCACATCCGGCTATAGATGCGACGACAGGACATCCTGTCCCCGGAGAGCCGTCTATAATTGAAATATTTATATTTTGTTCATTGGCAATTNNTTATTTCTTATCAATGAAACAAGTTTACCGGAATTTTCTTCAGCAGCTCCGAGTTTTGCATGAGCCATAGGGCCAAATCTGGTCTCGGACAGAAACCACTCACCGTTTATTGCCTCCTTTAAACTAACAGCTCCGTAATTGCATACCAGGCCGCATACTCCGCAGCCTTCACAGGACGACTGCTCTATAAAATAAACAGTTTTGTTATTTTCAGTTTTCCATTTAACCGCATCAAATTTGCATTTATCAAAACAAAAACCACAGGATTGACACTTGGCAGAATCTATTAAAGCTTTGGATCCGCCGCTGAAATATCCTTTCTTTTTCAGTTCAGGTTTAAGAACAAGATGTAAATCTGAAGCATCTACATCACAATCAGCAATAACTGACTTTTTTGCCAGAGCGCAGAAAGCTGCAGCAATTGAAGTCTTGCCCGTCCCTCCTTTCCCGCTGATAATCACCAGCTCTTTTGGTTTTTTTGCGTCCAAAGATATTGGCTCGGTTTTTTCTATTACAACATTATTATAAAATATTTTATCAGGTTTAATCCTGACTGATTGTTTGTTTTTAACTCTTTCTAAAATTTTATCAGCAAGAACGTCAAATATTTTTTTATACTTTTCTGATTTTTCAACAACAAGGTCTCCGACAGAATATATTTCAGCAATTTCCCTGTCATCGGGTATTTCACCAAGCAGCTCAAGATCAGCTTCACGCAAATAATTTTTGAGATCATCATTCTTGTATTCTGCCCTGTTGACCAATACCACAGGCTCCTGGCCGAGTTCTCTTGCCATATCTACTGCCAGTTTTAGATCATTAATTCCAAATGGAGTAGGATCAGTTACAAGTATACATAAATCTGCATCTTTGATTGTTTCTACTACTGGACATGCTGTACCCGGAGGAGAATCAAGAATATTTATTCCATCACCAGTATTTTTTTTTACTTCCTTGATTAAGGCAACAGTCATACGAGGTTCGTTCACATCAAGAAGTCCATAATGAAAATCAATACTGTTTTTTTTGCCGTGTTTTATTTCCCCGATTTTTCTTTTTATAGCAACAATCGCATTTGCAGAGCATACAATTTTACATGCTCCGCACACATGACAAAGATTTTTAAAAAATAATACCTTATCTTTAATTAAAGCTATGGCATTATACCGGCATGCGTTTTGGCATTTCCCGCAAAGATTGCATTTACTCATATCAGCGCTTCCGGGAGAATCAATTATTATTTCTTCTTCCTTGATAATCTCGGGTTTTAAAAATAGATGCCCATTTGGTTCTTCCACATCACAATCCAGATACCGAATCTGTTTGCCTGATTTTTCTAAAACCGCAGCAATGTTTGTTGATATAAACGTCTTTCCTGTGCCGCCTTTCCCGCTTGATACTGCAATTTTCAATGTTATTTTTGATTCCATTTTATTAATTTCTCCACATAGAGTCGCTTCCAAATCGTTTCAACCACCAGTCAGGATCATATTCATCAATAACATTTTTTATAAATCTTTTTCAATAAAAAAATACTTATAACTGCTAAAGAAAAACAAAATAATTTTATACACATCTGTTATTTTCCGGGTCATTTCATTGCATTTATTAATGTTCTCATTGCACAAATCAGGATGCCGTTTTTTAAGAAGATTTTTATAATTTGAATTTATTTCTTTAATTGTAACCGGGGAATCAATTTCAAGTATTTTTGCTGATTTAACTATATTTTTTGAAGTAATTTTAAGGTTGCTCATAGCTTTATAAATATTAAATTTTATATCCTTTAATGACAACAAAGGAGCCTTCTCCGTATCCATCCTTTACCGGCTCAATTTTTTTAATTTCTTTTAATGGTTTGAAGATTGTCTGGCAATAATTAAAATTTATAAAACCGGCTATTTCCATGTAATGAATTATTTCGGATACTGAATAAAAAACAGCCTCCCTGTAAAAAGCGCTCTGTTCCTTATGCTTTTCATAAAATTTCCCAAGCGGACTTTCTTTGTCCACAAAACCAATTATAAGACTGCCATTTTCTTTAATTATTCTGTATGCTTCCTTAAAGGCTTTTTCAATATTATCAAGAAAACAGACAGTAGTAATCATCATGGCAAATTCAAAAGAAGAATCCTGTAAAGGAATATCTTCTGCAGCAGCATCAATAACCTTAATCCCTTTTGACTTGGCGAGTTTGCGCATATTTCTTGAAGGTTCGATTCCAAATTTTATTCCCAGAGGCTCCGCAAATCTGCCGCTGCCGACACCGATTTCAATGCCACTTCCTGAAAATGGAATTAATTTTTTTATAGCTGCAATTTCGGATTCATAGACAATTTTATTCACTTCAAACCATGTCTCATATAGTTCGGTATGTAAATCAAATGGCGCTATTTTTGGCATAATTTAACCGGTACCTCGCCTTTTTTTAATTTTAAAATATTTCCAAGCTCATTTTCATTTATATTAGGTAAAAAAGTGCATCGGTATAATATTCCTGAAACTCTTTATGCATATTGAGTTCTATAACATCAGGCTTGTTTGCAATAACATTCATGTTTTTCAGGNNATCCGGCTCAACCAAAGCCAAAAATGCTCCAGCCAGTGACCCGTTGCCTAATTGTTCATAATAATACTCTCGAATATCAGGAAGTAATCCTATCATTATAAATTCCTTTTGTAATTAGATTTGAATACTATCCGGCATTTTTTTTTAATAAATAATACGCAACAGCCTTATGTACGGTCATTACAGATAGTATTGCGCAATGAATATGCGGTTCCGGGATTTTACCCAAATCATTCAAAACATCTTTAGGCGAGATCGTCAGCATCTCATCTATCGTTTTCCCTTTGGCAAGTTCTGTTGCCGAACTTCCGCAAGCCAGAGTAGCGCCGCATCCGTCAGTAAAAAATTTGATATCAGAGACCCTGCCATCGTCTAATATAAAATAAATTTCCATTGTATCGCCGCATAATCCTTTGATTGCAGCTCCGCCGTCAGGGTCATTCATTCTGCCGATATTTCTGGGATAATTAGCGTATTCTATGGCTTTTTTGGAGTATAATTTTTCAAGCTCTTTTATTCTTTCCTCTTCATCTTTATTAAAATCATTATTTGCATAATTATTAATATCACTCATTTGTTATTCCTTTAAAATTTTGTTTAACAAATAAAGCTTTTGCGAATACTTTTTTTTTCATCCTGATAAAAGCAACAGGAAATTTCATAATATTTACTGATTAATTTTTTCCGTCGCGCTTCATAATTAATCATTCTTAAAAACTATTCTTTTTGCATATTTTGTCCGCAATTCGGGCATTTTTCATTAACACAGGGAACACCTTGTTGATGCGGTACTTTTGTCCCGCATGACGGGCACACGCATTTACCGCCTGGTCCAGATCCAGAACGATTTCCACCATTTCTGCCTCTGCTTTGCCCGAATCCTCCTCCCATTCCTCTGCCGGTTCCCGGTCCTTGCCCTGCAGGGCCTGTTCCGTCTCCTCTAGGCATTTTGACTTCCTTTCATTCCAAAATGTGATTGTACATTAGCGCTGTTTGTTGATTTTAATTCGCCTCTTTTATATTTTTTTATAGCGTCTTTTACCAATCCGGATACGCCTGTTATTATTTCAATTCCTGCTGCATTCAATGTCTGAAAAGCATTAGGTCCGACATTCCCGGTAATAACAGATTTAACCTGCTTATCCGCTATAAACTTGCCGGATTGTATGCCGGCCCCGCCTGCTGACTCAGCGCTTGTATTTTTTATCGCCTCAAAATCACTGGTATCGGGATCAATAATAATAAAAAACGCGCATCTTCCGAATCTAGGGTCAATCTGTGATTCAAAATTATTTCCCTGTGACGTAATGCATATTTTCATAATTTTATTGCTCCTTGTTTTTGAAATCTATTTTATTAATTAATGGTGATGCTCTTCATTTCCATGGTCGCATTCTGTTTTTTCCACACCATATCCCTTACCATCTCCAGGCTTGCAAAGCGACTCTCCGCCTTTAAGCTCTCCATTAATTAACTGTTTAATAACATCATCAATTTTCCCGGATACTCCCATAATTGCCTGAATATTAAACTGACTGAATAATTCCTGGGCTCTCATTCCCATTCCGCCAGCTATAATACAATTAACACTTTTTTCATTTAAAAAATCAGGAATATATCCCGGCTCATGTCCTGGATTCGCCAATTCTTCTTTTTTTACTATTTTGCCATCGTTAATATCCACAATCGTAAAGGTTGGGCATCTGCCAAAATGCGCTGAAACATAATTACCATCTGTTGAAATTGCTGCTTTCATAAATTTATCTCCTTTTGTTAATTTTTTTTTTACTTTTAAAAAGTAACCGGGCGCTTGTTTATCTGCTTTCTATTTTTTTATATGAACATAAGTCCATATTTTATTCTTCGCTTAAAGCGCGTAATTAAAGCTTAAAATAAGCACTCGGTCATAAACATGCTAGTCCGTCTTTTTTCCCGCTGCAAATTTTTCAAGTTCTTTGATTCGTTCGTTTACAGAATTCATATCATCCTGCATAAACTTTGCCTGATTTTTCAGCACATCGATTTCCTGCTGCGGCGTAATTTCCCGGGGAGCATACGAATATGGGATTGCCGGATTAACCGTTTCGCCAAAAGCCGGATATCCCTGATTGAATCTTGCCCATCTNNTCCGGTTGCGTAATACCAGTTCCGTCTTCCTCTGCCTCCCCCCATACCTCCGCCTCTCCCGCGGCCAAAGAACCCTCTTCCAAAAAATCCGCGGCCGGGAATCGGGTTGGTATATCCCGGTACGGAATAACCTGCGCAGTAGCCTGCTGCTCTGCCAGTCATTGGTCCCATTCCGTCAGGACCTGTTCCATCATAACCCGGCATGTTGCCTCCTTTTTATAAATAATATTAAATGTTAATGAAAATCATTTTCATTAACATGCAAAAAATATATGCTATGTATTCTGACAATTTTCACAAAT
>DNNS01000581.1 GCA_003497555.1 Spirochaetia bacterium | reverse complement strand
GGTTCCGGGCTCGCCAGACTTACATGCCAGGGAGGTATAACATCGATCAAAAAGGCATTGGTTGTTAAAAAACTGGTATTTCCGGCCTTATCTTTGCTGCCTATACACCAATAATTTGTATTGGTGAGAAAAGCGAATCCGCCTGAATAGTAGAACGAATTGCTTGAAATACCTGCATTGGTAAATTCATATCCGGCAATTGCTGTGTTGGTATCGATAAAAAGATCATAAGACAGAATACCGCTGCCGCTGTCCGCATAGGTCCAGGAAAATAATATATTGGTATCTGCCAGTACCGCATTGCTGAGAGGGGAATAGCCGGTTAATACGGGCGCAGCGGTGTCAATCAGAATATAATGCGTATCGGTAACTGAAGTATTACCCACCGCGTCAACCGCATAGAAACTGTTGGTATACCAGCCGTCAGCGGACAAGGAAAGTAGATTGGTCATGACAAAACCGGCGCTGTTTACCGATACATAACAGGCAGCTCCGGTCAGGTTATCCTCTGTGAAAAATTCGTAGCCTAGACTGTAAGCATTGGTATAGGTACAACCGTTTGTATATGCATAATTATTGCTGAGGCCGGAAGGCGTTATTGTATCGATCACATAGATATTGCTGTTGGTTGCGGAAACAAAAACGAGGCTGTTGGACGCATACACAGCGAGGGTATTGCTCAGGTTTTGCGCCAGGCCAAGCATTATATTCGTTGCAGCTCCCGGAAGCACAGTATATACGGCTTCTATGGAATTGGTGGTTATCACCAGATAATTAGTGGCTGAACCGGTATTGCTGCTGCTGACATATACAGGGAAAAAAATATTTGAATTCAGTGAAGACGGTAAAACCGTAAAAACCACTGTTGCAGGGAAGATCACCGATACCTGATTGGAAGCCGCTGTATATAGCCCGTTATTATCCTGAGCGCTGAGCGACACCCAGTATGTACCATTGGTATAGTTATGACTTGCATTAGTGGCATTCGTGCCTCCTCCGTCGCCGAAACTCCAGGAATAATTGGTTACAGCTCCGCTGCCCGGTATAGTAGTATTGGTAAAAAAGAATTGCACACTATTCGACGAGATAATACTGTTGGTCTCCAGGCCTCCACTCCATACGGTAAAGCTTGCCAGAGGAGGAGTATTACTGGCAACAGTATTGGAAAAAAGAATATTTGTCTGCGTAAGACCGGCACACAAGCCGGCTGTATTGGTGGCGCTCAGAATAAAAGTATATAAGCCGTCTGCGAAATTACCGCTTGCCAGACTGTTGGTCCAGTTGGTCGGATTTGCCGAAATAGCATACATGGCGTTGGTAAGGGCATTGCTTATCACCAGAGTGCCCCCGGTTACCGGCGCAAAAGAGTCAAAGATTGTACCGCTAATATTGGTGAGTCCCTGGATTACACAATTATTGTAATTTAAATCAAAGGAAATCACCGGTGCACTGAAGTCACAGTAATTTGCCTGCGTATTGGTTGCGGCTTTTCCTTCAGAATTACTGACGATAAAATAAAACACATTAGTACGGTCAGAGAGACCCGCGAGATTGATATTTGTAGACCAGTTGGAAGTACCGGAAACTTTGCCGTACAGAGTTCCGTTTGTGCTGAAATATACCCCGGTGACTGATGAAAAAGCATTTGTGGCCAGGCCGCTGAAAATAACCGACTGATTTGTGATCCAGGAAGAAGCAGCCGGATTGGTAATGGAAATAATCGGGGCCATGCTTGCTGAAATAAACAAGTTTGATATTTCGGATCCGTTAAGCGGATAATTATATACCCTTACATCATCGATCATTCCGGAAAAGTATCCGTTATTTACCCTTGAATAACCTATACGCATGTCCGGATAGCCTGCAAGAGGCACAATAACATTTCCCGCAGGATGATTTCGGGTGTCTTTAAGGCTGCCGTTAATATAGAGTTTTTGTTCGCCGTTAGTATTATAAGTAGCTGCAACATGATGCCATGCGCCCCTGGAATCAGGGAATGTATATACTGCAGTTTGGAAGGAATTTGTCCCGTTTGTATCTCTGGAAGTCAAAATGAAATCTATTTTTTCAGGTATTGTATTTAAAAAACGTATGTCAAAGCCTTCCCTTTGCTGTATATCCGCATTGTACTTCCAGCCTCCAAATACAGCATCAGCTGCAGCCGTGTCATTGGAATATTTATAAAACCATGCCGAAAGAGTTATCTGATCAAAATTCATGCGGGGTACTGATATATAGTCGGTTACACCGTTGAAATGAACAGCATTTTCCAGCCTGCCGTTTGAAAAAACAGCGCTGCCGGCAAGAGTTCCGTTATTTGTATTGGTTGATGTATCAAAGGCAGTTGAACCGTTTGTTTCGTCAAGTCGCCAGTGCGCTGCCATACCGGGCACTACAGGGTACATGGGCTCGAGTGTAAAACTGATATTTGTCGCATCCATGGCAATACCTGCCAGGTCTTTTACAGATGCATTTACAAATACTTTTGAACTATAATTCCCGGGCATTCCGGCCGGTGTAAACACTGCATTTGTTCCTGAAACTAAAGACCATGAGCCGACTGCTGCACCGTTGGTATTTGTAACTGAGATATAATTTGTTATATTATAAGGCATGACTTCGCTGAAATAAAGATTTATATCAGTGTTTGAGGCTGCGGATTCCTGATTATTGGAAGGAGAAAACAGCGTAATGAACGGTTTGGTATTATCAACAGTGAAACCGGCGCTCAGAGATGAATTACTTACATTGTTGGAACTAACGAACATGAATTTGAAATTATTGGGGCCGTCAGCCAATCCTGATGTATTGTAATTTGTTGACCAGTTTGTAGCATTAACCAGGGTTACTTCAGCCCAGCCGCCTGTTTCTGTATTACTCATATATGCAGCAGCAGGAATATAGGTTCCCGGTATTATTATGCCTGAAATATTTGTGATGCCGGTAATAAGAGAATTATTGGTCGGGGACAGCAAAGACATTATACCTGTATCATTACTGATCTTTATATTTGTGTACGTGATTAGACTTGTAAACCCGGCCTGATTTTTTGCTGTCAGAATAAAGTCATAGATTCCGTTGGAAAAGATCATGGTATTGACTGAATTGGACCAATTAGTCGGATTATCCGCAAGAGTGTACAATTTACTGTAGAGATTATTTGTTGCCAGAAGCGTAAATAATGTAATACCCGAGAAACTGTCATATACGGTTCCGGTGATATTGGTATAATATGAAAATGTTTTATTATTATAATCAATATCAAAGCTTATTTCCGGCGGCGTAAAATCAAGAAAATTGGTAAGGATATTGGTTGCGGCTTTTCCGCGGTCGTTGCTGGCAATAATGTAAAAAATATTGGTTTTGTTTTCCAGGCCGGCTAAATTGATATTGGTAGTCCATGATAGTGTTCCGTTAACAGGGCCGTATGAAGTGCCGTTGGAGCTGAAATAAACGCCTGTTAAAGCGCCGGAACTATTGCTTGCAGTGCCGCTGAAAATAAAACCGGCATTGGTAATCCATTGCCGGCCGGGACTGGTGACGGTTATCTGCGGCGGACTATCAACATTTTTATAAAGATTGGAAATTTCCGCTGAGCTGAGAGCATAATTATATAATCTTAATTCGTCGAGTTTTCCGGCGAAATATCCATTATTCGCTCCGTAGCCCACGCGCATATCCGTATAAAAGGTCAAAGGCACAACAGTATTGCCTGCCGGATGCGTAGTACTTGTTTTTTCCGAACCATCAATATAGAGCTTTTGGCTGCCAGTGGCTGCATTGTAAGTGCCGGTAACAAAATACCAGTTGCTGACGGAATTGGGAAAAGTATAACTTATAGTCCGGTTGGTATTGGTGCCGATTCCATTTTCAGTTACCAGGATAAAATCCAGCTTGTTCGGACTAGTGGTATAAAATCTGAATTCAAAACCCTCCTGGAGCTGGACATCGGCGTTATAGCGCCACCCGCGGAACAGGGCGTCCGCATTCACCGTGTCATTGGAGTATTTATAAAACCAGGCGGAAAAACTGAGTTCCGGATTATTTACCGGCGCCAGGGAAACATAGTCGTTGCTTCCGTCAAAAGAAAGAGCGCCTGCGCTGATGCCGCTGACCCATGCCGGTCCTCCGAACAAGGATCCATGATTGTTATTGCCGGAAGAATCACTGGCATTGGTCCCGCCAGCATCATCAAAACGCAGTTCTGTACCAAGCACGATTGAAGGCAGTACAGTGATACTGATTTCGTCGTACCGTATCAGCTCCCCGTCGGTTGCGGTTAACCGGAGAATATAGGTTCCCAGTTCGGAAAAACCCGCTGTGGTATTTGTGGCATTGGTATCCGCAATACTGACTATACCGGGGCCGCTGATAACTAACCAGGACGCGGACGGCAAAGATACCGGGATACCGTCATCAGAGACACTGCCGTTCAGATTTGCCGATGCAGGATAATTTATATTCAGGTTTGTGCCGGCACTTGCAACCGGTGCCTGGTTGCTCGGTGTGGGCGCATTAATCGTTATATTGACCGGCAAGGACCAGGCGCTTCCGCCGTGATAATCATAAGCCCGCGTCTTCAAGGTGTAGCTCCCGTTTGTGGTACTGGCAATCTCATAACTGAAGGGGCTGTTGGTATCATTGCCCAGAAGCGCATCGTTAGTATAGAACTCGACATTGGAAATACTGCCGAAAGCGTCGGATGCATCAGCAGATATAATAAGAGGATTTCCCGCAAAGAGTTCCGCAGTATCGGGCGGGTATGTAATTGAAACCAGCGGATCTTCATTGGTTGATGCAATAAAATTAGTACTGGTTTTACCGCTTGAAATCCAGCCCAGGGTCGCAGTCATCATATTACTTCTGTTAGTCAAAAAATATACATTGGAAACATGTTTAACATTTGATGTAAAAATCGACCCTGGTATGAAATAAAATGAACCTCCATACGAGAAGGGATGGTTTACAGGCAGGTCATTATAAAAAGTAACCACGTCATTATACGGATATACTCTGTTGCTTTCGTTATTGGGGCCTACTACACGCAAATCAAAATTAAAATTCTCCCCGGTATGAACTGCAGCCGGCAGATTTTCAAAAATCGCGTGATCCGCGGAATACAAATACAGGGTTGTATCCGGAGCGTCATTGGTGATCTTGTCATAGATAATCCTGATTTTAAATTTTTCTACAGAAGTAT
>DNNS01000293.1 GCA_003497555.1 Spirochaetia bacterium | reverse complement strand
TGATGCTGAAAGCTGTAATCAAGAATATCTCCGGCATGTATCAGCGAGGTAATGCCTTCGCGCCCGGCAGCAGCAAGGATAATCGCCAGGGCTTCATAATTGGCATGAATGTCGGAAAAGAGCAGGTGCATACGGTTAATTGATTTTCCTAAAAAAATACATCCGGCAGTTTAAAGCAGACGCATCACAGTTTCAATATACTCCAGCGCCAGCTCCACCCGGCAGGGGGCGGCCTTCACCCGCTTCTGGTACGGGGTTATGCCGGATCCTTCGCTACCTGATCATGGAGACCAATAAATAAATATAACTGCCGAGTTTCATTAGCGTACCCACGAACATATACTGCATGTTGAGTATCTGCCCGATCTTCACCGCGCATTCACTCTCGGTACAGCAGGTCTGCTGAAAAGCCTGTTCCTTGAGTATTGTATCCATTTTCGCCCGTTCAAGAATATTATAGCGTCGCGTTGCGCCGAGTTCTGAGCGAAACAGATCGTTTTCTCCGGATGCTTCACCGGCGGATACCCCGGATTTACCGGCAAAGTTCAGGATTGCGACCTGGGGTAGGCGGGTTTGCGCGAAGAACGATGAATACAGGAGAGCGGCTGTCAAGAACTGGCTAATCCTATTCATTGGAAAATCATTTTATTGAAAATGTTATTTATTCATTGCTTTTGTAATGATTTTTACCATGGACAATAAAGCGTTTGAACAGGTAAAGTAATTTTTTATTTTTGTCGAGGTGGCGGACTTTAAATATAAATTTCCGATCACAAATTTTAGCAATGATTTTCATGTCTATTCAATATTTTTTTCTACTCGTTGTCCATTCTCAATTATCACCAATGATTTCACTTTTCCATCTTTTTTAAAATTCACACAATTACAATTTTTATATGTTTTACCTTCGAATAGTATTGTATTGTCTTCAGGATAAACACTTTCGATACCCCCTGATTCATAAAAATCTAACATAATTATTTTAATTTTATCCCAAGGAGCAGGCAATTTACTAAATAATGCAGCTCCATCTAGTCCCACGGATTTTATTTCTCCTGAACTAATAAATTCGATATAACTTAATTGTAACTTTTTATGAATCACAAGACATTCAAATGGTTGTAAGAAGCCAGCAACGCTCTCAATTTCGCCATCTTTATTTAAAAAAATTTCAGCGTCTGATAAATTATAAATACTAGTTTTTTTTCCTCGTAGTAAAGGAGCAGTAACTCCCCATATTTCACATATTTCAAAGTTCCTTTTGAATTTAATCTTGCTGGCTGAAAAAAAGTTATTATTCACATTCAAAGTAAAATAATTTGACAGAGACGCCTTGATCTCGACAATCGAGTTTTCTATAATACTTACTTTTATCCCGGCATTGGTAATTTTATTTACAACACCACCCAACAGGATACTTTGACCTGTTTCCAGTTCAACTTGATAGTTTCCATTAGTAAAGGATTCTACATTTAATTCTCTGATTTTCATGCAATCCAGGCTTATTGGACTATGTAAATTCGAATGAGAATAAACTTCGTAAATTCCTGGCATTGAGTGGCTGTCAATATTGTCGACCAGACCGTTCTGCGCAAATGATACAACTGTTCCTGCAGGATAGGAGATTTTCCCGGTTCCAATATTGACTGTAAAATTGTCAACTCTAACGCGACTGTTCTCAATATTTCCACTTTCACTCACAGAGAACTTGGTGCCTGGAATTATGACAATCTCTCCGCCTGTAAAAAAATTGGCTGATGATAACCGCCATCTGGCAGCATTACATATGTATCCGGATTCCAATTCACCGTCAAAATTGAGAATTGCGTTTGAAACTGAAACACTCATCCCATACGTAGAGATATTTCTTGGCTGTTTTAAGTAAATCCTATATGATAACCCTAAACCATAAATAACGGAGTCATTTGACATCATTGATATTATTTTCCCGTTATCCAGCTTGTGTGTTACTAAACCATAATATAGAGAAATAAGCGGTGACTCACCACAATAAAACGTCATGCTGTGAGGAAATGAGTGACCTTCTGGGTCAATATAGACAATTCGGTTGTAAACATANNAGGGGGGGGGGAGACATAGGTATATTAGTATAAAAGTAGACATCCTTTTCAACATAGTCTAAAAGTTGCGCAGTATATCCAGAAAAAAAATTTTCCCTGGTTGTTTTTGATAATTTAATAATTTCCTTATAAACATAATAATTGTCGTAAAAATCTGAACCTTTTTGATAGTCGTTTGTCATTACCCCCCACGATGGATTATCATCATGTGGGTATACTACCTTTAACGGCATTACTCCAAATAAATGAGTAAAAATTACTAAAAGTGTACTTAAAAATAGTATTTTCATAAAGCCCCCAAATAAGGAATTAGATCTTTTTCGCTTTTTTCATCCGTACTGTCAACTCATCCGGTCTGATGTAAATTTGAAAAGGTGACGAAATACTATAATACATAAAAAGATTNNCTGCCTGCAGCCGGATTGTCAGAAAAAACATCTTCAATAATACAGCCGCCACCAAGCGCGCCGCTGGGAACCACATACTGATCATTCGGTATTGTACCAAAACCATAACATTTTCTACATTGAAACCAGCCCCTATGCAAGTTTTCTCTTTCAGATAACCTGCCTAAACGATATACTTGTCCTTTCCCATCACAAACAGGACAAATTTTTTCACTGCTGTCTTTTAAATTCAGTTTCGCTTCAGTGCTGTTTATCTTATAATTTGAATTGCTGGGGAATTTTAACAGATTTGGTGACATTTTAGATAATTGCAGTTTATTAAGTTGATAAAGTCCGTTAAAAAAATTTCTATTTTCGTCAGAGTATTGTTGATTGTCAAAATTATTTTCGGACAATTGATGATTTTTACTGCAACTAAAGTACAGAGCAATGGCCACCAGACTAAAAATAAAAGAAAATTTTTGATGAACAATTTTTCCCATAAAAACTCCCCGTGCATCTCATATAGCACGCTTCACAGTTTCAATATATTCCAGTGCCTGACGGTACATATCTTCGTATTCCGCCAGGCTGCTGATCTTGCGGTTAAATACTTCAATGGTTTCATCGCTTTTTAAATGAACCACGATTGTACGATGTTCATTCTCTAAAATATACATGCGGTTATCCGAATGCCATACCCCGTTTTTTTCATACGATTCAAAACAGGGGCCTTCATAGGCATTGTACGATTCGTCTTTGTAGAGCCTGCCATTATCGTACCCGAAGAGATCGCCTTTTTCGTGCAGGAACACGTCCAGCGCCGGAGTTATGCCGCCGGACATGAGATTGTATTTTTCATATGGGCTTTCTGCAGTGCGGTAGAGCAGTACTGTACTGCCTTCGTCCATTTCAATACGGCTGTAAGCACAGGGCTTGATCCATGTTCCTTCGCTGATTATGCCGCATGAGTCGCCGCAGCGCACCAGTTTGAACTCCTGCACACAGGTTGTCCAATCACCTTCATGATACAGATCTGATATTTCAATGATTTCGTCCTGCGGTTCAATCACCCAGCGGCACTCACGGCCTGAATAAGCGTAAAGTCCGGTTCTGTCCCGCAAGGTGATAAGATTGTAAGCAGTCTGCCAGTCCTGAGCTATCCATTCGTTTGTGAATTTTTCCTGCACATTAAACGGCCCCGCGACTTCAATGGCAGCACCGCCGCTCACCAGGTACAGTCTGCGCTGATCCGCGGTGTCAACAACCAAAAAACGGCTGTGGATCAGATGTTTCATGGTATCAATCGCGCATTCAGTAATGTGATGTTCGCCAAAAGGAAGAATCATTTTCCCAAAGTAAAAAATACCTTCGCTGCTGCCGGCTTCAACCATAACAGCGCCGGTCGATGCCAGGGGAGTGAAACAAAAATTTTCCCGCTGCAGCGCTGGCTCAATGAGAGTGATGCCCTGGCTGAACAGACCCCAGCCGTTGCTCTCACGGAAAAGGTACAGTTGAAACAGGGGATAAATACTGTCGGATGCGATTTCGATCAATACCTCATCAGGCGAAGAATAGGCGCGGTTAAGAATACAGCTGTTTGCCAGAATATGCCAGGCGCTGCCCTGGCGAAAAGAAAATACGCCGCTTGATATCCTGCGTATATATTCATCAGCGCATGGCTTGAGGTCCCAATACAGCTCGTACAGGATCACGCTGACCAGGCCGTATTTGCCGCTCTGGCGTACTATATAGACATCTTCATCCGGCGCAGAAAATTCGATGAGATCGTATTCACAGGGGAGTATCTCGGAACTGTAACGCAGCAGGCCGTATTTGCCATTTTGCTGAACGCGGTAGGTACCTTCGCTGATGGGAACATAGGCATCATAGCGGGGTGTTTTTTCCTTGCCGGTTTTACACTCAATAACTACCCATTTCTCCTGTACGCGTTTCCAGACATCAGGAGCGTATTCATCATTCTGCGTGCGGAAAATACGGCGATTTCGGTATATGTAACAGAAGGAACTCATTGCCAGCAGGCTGAAAAAGATTGCGGCAATAATCCCGGAGATCATAGTATTGTAATAGACTGCGACATCCGGCGAGGTATTAATCATTATGCTCCGGTCAATGTTCTGATGCGGACTCAAAACTTTCAGTCTTGACAGGAGCGCATTGGTATCATGCCTGGCAGCAGCTTCCATAATTTCCTTATCTTCAAGCATGGTTTGCCGCTGACTGATGCTGTCGCGTATGAAAAGATCATTGAATATATCCATAGGCATGGCCTCTAGCAGGCCGATTACCTGGCTGTTGCCGGTGTGCGTTGACGCGGTTTCGGAAAAATCAGAAAGGAGATGCCGAGATCGGCCAGACTTTTCCAGGCTCGCATCCGAAGCAAACAGCGCAAAAACCCGCGTATTCGTTGAATCATCGGAAAAAGGCACCAGCACAGAGCCGCTTGCGAGAGTGATTTTTTCATTCCGGTCAAGCCTGCCGCCGAGAAATACCGCGCGGGGCTTTTTTCGGGCGTCAAGAACATCCTTGAGCGTATCAGGAAAAAAATCATATACGGTGCTGCAGGGAAACCTGCCAAGCTCTGCGTGCAGGCGCCACAGGGAATGCGCAAAAAATATAGCTGCAGTTGCCATACTGAGCCCGAGTATTGCCAGCATGATGAGCAGGAAGCGCTGGCCATGGAGCGCTTTTACCACCATGTATTTTTTTGCGATAGACAGAAAATACGGATCTGCTATCTGCGCACCGTTTTTTATTTCAGATGTTTTCATGCCCGCGATCAGATTGTATTCTTCGCGTAGAAACAGCAGGGGTACAGAGCCGCTCTGTCGGCTGTCAAGGTCTTTCTGTATTCTTTCCCGCGCTTTTTCGATAGTCTCTCCGGGCAGGCTGTATTCCGGATAGTCGTGCCGGTCAAAGCTGTCATACACCACGATCATCCAGGCCGCGCCCAGGCGTCTGCCGTTTTCTGTCCAGAACTTGATGAGTTCGGGGGTTGCGGACAAATGAATAAAATTTTCCTTTTTCAACTTTATCTCATTATACCCCTTTCCCCTCCAAATTTCAATCTTATAGCCAAAATTTTTCCCCATATTTTCATTGCCCCGGCTTACCCCCTACCTATGTCCCCCCTACTATACTGTCCATTTTTTCCTGTTCTTTCTCGTTATACTTCGTATACCACAAAGCACAGATCTTGCCCTTCGTAAGCTCAGGGCAAGTCCGGCTGGGTATTCCCGAAAGCCAGATTTTGTCCGCTTTGTCAAAGAC
>DNNS01000622.1 GCA_003497555.1 Spirochaetia bacterium | reverse complement strand
TTACGATCCGGATCCTGAAAGAAAAAAATCCGCAAAATGAAAAGCATAAAAGAAATAAAAATCTACGAGTTTATCAGAGAGCAGAAAATATGCTCTCTGGAGGATCTGCAGAAACGTTTTTCCATTACCCAGCCGACATTATACCGCTATATCAATAATATGGCTAAAGCCGGAGCTATTGAAAAAATACGGGGAGGCATTAAATACAGCTCCCGGGAGATTCCGGATCAGCATTATTTTCTGCTGCGCATGGAAGCTGCGAAAAAAGAAAAAGAAATTATTGCGGAAAAAGCCGCGCATATAATCAGCGAGCATGATATTATTTTTCTTGATTCTTCAACCACGGTATATTATCTGGCCGCAAAATTGCAGCAGTCGTCATATTCGGAATTAACCATAATAACCAATTCGCTTTTAATCATGGATGAGTTTCGTTTGTTTCCGCAGCATTATACGCTGATCAGCACAGGCGGAGCATATAACAGCCAGCTTAATGCCCTGCTGGGAAAAACCGCCGAGAAATTTATTTCCGGTACAATTATTCATAAGGCATTTATCTCTGCAGCCTCGGTATCACAGACCGGATATTTTACCAATTACGAGCAGCATGCCTCTTTTCTGCAGACTATAATAAATACCGCAGCTGAAAACTTCATGTGCCTTGATAGTACAAAATTTAACCGTACTGCTCTGATAAAAATTGCCGATTATAACAATAAAACNNCCGGAGGCGTACTATTTTGTACGTCGAGGACTCTATTTCCGCAGGCGATGAAGCAGATGGGTTCATTTCGACACCCTGGTTTTACCGCTTAGCGCATACGACCGGATTTATACGGGTTAAAAGTTCTCAGCAGTTAAATTTTTATTCTCCGAAGTATTTTAAACCCAGCAGTTCGTCTTTAATATTGTTAATCTGAGATTTCATGAGTTCCGGTGAATATAGCGCCCGTTTTTCCTGGATATTATTATCCTGCATGGATTTTTTTATCATCTCATTGGCAGCCAGCATATCCTCGATTGATTCGGTAACATTAAACCGGCCGGGTGATGTAGGATCAGGCGGCCAGCGGGAATCGGAAACATAGGCGGAGATAACCTTGCGCAGGGCATTCTGCATGGAACTGTCCATTTTTAATAAATCTTTTTTTAAAAATCCAGCAATAGCTTTCATTCCATCAAACATGGATTTACATACCGGATCCATAATGCGTGAATATTTGGTATTGGCCCAGGCTTTGGCCGTGCCTCCGTGCCAGGCTACGCCGTTTTCAATATTCATGATGAAATCATTTTTAATTATTTTTTTTGCGGTTTTAATAACAGCTGAAGGCGTAGACAGTTCATAGCCGGCAGCAACAGAGGTATCAAGCATGTTTTTAAAGCGATTTACACTTTCAGGTTCCGGTTCAAAAAATCTGGCCTGTCCGAACTGTTTGACATAAAAATAGGCGGAAGTGCCGATATATTCTGCATCTTCAGCATAGGGCATTATGAAGGTTCCGCTTTGATCTATCCGCTGTTTCCAGGCAGCTAACATTTTTTTTATTTCATCGATAGTAACAGGCTCCGCCCGGTTTTCTTCTGTGGCGCCCATCAGGTACCAGAGCATAATATTGCTCATCATGTCGGAACGAAAAACAATAAACAGGCCGTTTTCGGCTTTAGACGGGTTGGTGGCATATTGAAGAAAGGATGCCTTATCTTTGATATATTCCTCAATTTTAAATAACTGGTTTTTATTACTATGTCCACGTACATCATATTTAAGCCCTGTAGCTTCGCGTATTTCCGGAAACGACAGAAAAAAAGAATCGCCGTCCATGATAAGATTTTTAAAACCGGCAGCTTTATACACTTCAGGAATATAACTGGTCCAGCTGCATTCCGGATTCCATCCGGTTACCGGCCGCACGTCTGTATATTTTTCCCAAGCATTTATTCCGTCTTTTAGCGTTATCAGGCAGATTTCCGGGTCTATATTGGATACCATGAGATGCGTAAAAGGAGAACCCACCGGTTCTATCAGTCCGTTTTTTACCAGTTTTTTAAGTTTTTGCAGTACCTCGGGGCATTCCCGATGCATGCAGGCTAAGGTTTCACCTGAAGCTTCAAATGCTATTTTGTAACTGTTTTGTTCTACCAGATCAAAAATTTTTTCATATGAATTTTTTATTACCCAGGCTCTTTTGGCAGGGTTTAACTGGGAATACTGAATATTGCCGTGCGGCATAAAGATAATTTTATGATTCATTTTGCCTCCTGTACTTATGCAAAACGTTTAGTAGCTTATTATATCATTGCTTTTATATTCTGTAAAATAGAGTATAATAAATATAATGCCGAAAAAAAGCAAACATAAAACCGCTTCCAGGACAGTGATCAAGGGAGTACTAACGGATATTTCCGCACATAAAATCGAGCCTGCTTCAGCTCGCAGCAACCAGATAATGTATGATCTGGTTTTTGATAACGCTCCTATTGCCATGCGGATCATTGATTATCGCGGATTTATCGTACAGGCCAATAAAAAATATGCCGAGCTTAACGGAAAATCCGTAAATGAAATAATCGGAAAATCATGCCGCGGTCTTCTCTGCAGCGGGATCTGCGGTAAAAAAAACTGTATTTTTTCGGCTGAATATAAATTTCTTAAAGAAATGTCAGGATTGCTTACCCATAGAATCAAAAACAATGAGAGATATTATAAATATTATAGTCTGGTATTGCATAAATGTTTCGATAAAGATTTCCGGCAGCTGGAAAGTTATATAGACATTACTGATCTTAAAAATACACGGACAGAAAATATTATAAGCGAGAACCGCTACCGGGCTCTTATTGAACATCTTCCCCAGAAGGTTTTTCTGAAAAATCTCAATTCCGAATATCTCTCCTGTAATACTTCTTTTGCGCTGGGACTATGTATGAATTCCGATCAAATACAGGGTAAAACCGATTATGACATTTTCAGCCGGCAGCATGCGGATAAAAGCCTGCGGGAAGAAAAAGAGGTAATAAACAGCGGGCATCCGTGCGAATACCAGGAAGAATCCGGCGACAGCAGATGGCAGCAGATTACCAAAGCGCCGGTACGCGGTGAAAATGGAAAAATAACCGGCGTGCTCGGTATATTGCAGGATATTACCGAAAAAAAACAGGCGGAAGAGATTTTAAAAAAGGCTTATGCCGAACTCGAACAGCTGGTAGCGGAGCGCACCGGAGATCTGCTTAATGCCGGAAATGCGCTGCGCGCCCTGCTGGATGCCATGCCCGAATCAGCCATGCTTATATCCATCAGCGGTGCAGTTCTTGAAGCCAATGAAACTTTCTGCCGCCGCCTGGATCGCTCCCGGGATGAAATAATCGGCTCCGCTTTAATCCCTCTGCTGCCGGAGGATACCGGCCTGCTTCTTCAGAAAAAAATCAGTGAAGCGCTTGAATCCTGCAGTCTGGTAAAATTTGAAAATACCCAGGGCAGCAATATTTATATGAATTATATCAACCCGGTAAAAGAAGGCCAGGGGGCAGGGCAGCTCGCGGTTTTAAGCATTGATATCACCAGCCGTAAAAAAAACGAAATACTCCTTAAAGAAAGCGAGGAGCGCTACCGTTCTCTTTCCGAATCCTCCCCGGATATGATCTTTGTTATTGACCGGCAGGATACCATTACCTATGTGAATCAGGCGGCAGCCAGGCAATTCTGGAGCGAAAAACATGAAATTACGGGGAAAAAACGTATTGATCTTTTCCCCCCTGAAATCGCCATGCGCCAGACCCGCGCTCTTGAGGAAGTATTCAGAACCGGGCGCGAAAACTCCTCTGAAAATGAGACCCATTTTCCCGGAAAAAACCTCTGGCTTAATACCAGGCTGGTCCCTCTCTTCGACGAAACCGGTGTGCACTCGGTCATGGGCGTTGCCCGCGATATAACCGAACGCATGCAGGATCATGCCGAACTTATAAAAGCCAAGGAAGCGGCGGAAAAAGCCAATAATGCCAAAAGCGAATTTCTCGCCAATATTTCGCATGAAATACGCACTCCGCTCAATACGGTTATCGGTTTCAGCGAACTTTTATCCTCGGTAATCAAAGATTCAAAACACTCTGCCTATGTGGAATCGATTATTACTTCCGGCAAAAGCCTGCTTTCCCTGATCAATGATATTCTTGATCTGTCAAAAATTGAAGCCGGAATGCTGCCTATAGAAAAAACTCCGGTTGATTTAAGATGTGTGATCACTGATATTGTGCGCATGTTTCATCTGAAACTCGAACAGAAAAATCTTAAAATGACAGTGGAAATAAGCGATCAGGTTCCCGGCCTGGTTATGCTTGACGGGTCCAGGCTGCGCCAGATCCTGGTTAATC
>DNNS01000019.1 GCA_003497555.1 Spirochaetia bacterium | reverse complement strand
CAGATTGAGGTAAAAGATAATATCGCCTATATTACGGCAAGAGAATGCGGGATGTTCATCGTTGATATCAAAGATGCCGAGCGGCCGAAACTGATATTTCACTACAATACGATTGAGCTTGCCACTGGTATCGCTGTTTCCGGAAATGTTGCCTTTATCGCCTGCCGGAATTACGGCGTGGAGCTGGTCGATGTTTCTGATCCGGGTAAGCCGCGTCATCTGAGTACTGTGCGCACAGGCGAGGCGCAGTCCTGCGTGGTGCGGGACTGTATTCTCTATGTTGGTGTATGGTTTACATCGGAGCTGGTCATCTGCGACGTTTCCAATCCGCGCCGGCCGGTAATTATCTCCAAAATGCCGCTGGATGGTTTCGGCGACGGTGTTTTTGTGCAGGGAAAGTATTGTTTTGCCGCTACCGGGTCACATTCCCGAAAAATGAAGGAGCGTAATGAGCGCGATCCGGAATATGGAGGAGGACACGGCCTGGAGATTTTTGATATTTCAAATCCCAAAAAACCGAAATTCGCAGCGCGTATTAAAATGCCGCGCCTTTATCGCCGGCAAAGCGATTTCTGGAATGTGATCGTTTCCGGCGACTACGCTTTCGTCGCCGATACCTATAACGGCGTCTTTGTTGTAGATATCTCTGATATTAATAAGCCTTGTTTTGCAGGGCATCAGCAACTGCCCTGGGTCGAGAGTGAGAAAGTCCCGGACTCAGTTTCAGGTATCGCGCTTGGTAAAGGCGTAATCTATACTAGCGGACGCTGGACAGATCTGCATGTGATTAATGCTCCCATGGCCCGGCCCGTGACACCGGAACCAGACAAACCGCCGGTAATTCCGCCGGAACAAACAGTATTGAATGAGAAGTTTAATATTTATAAACCCGACGGTCAGGTTTGGGCTGCGGCTTTTATCGGCGATATCGCCCTGGCCGCCTGCGGATCAGCCGGCTTACATGCCGTTCAATTGCTGCCGGAAATAAAAAAGCTCGCTGAATATAAAACCGAAAGCTTTGCTGTTGATGTGAAAGTAAATAAAAATCTGGTCTATGTGGCAGAGAGTGAAGGCGGCCTGTCCATCTGGAAGGTAGCTGCCAACGCAACGCTGGAACCTGTCGGCCGTTTCCGAGTGCCGGGACAATCAGTCAAGCAGGTAGTCGTGCCGAAGAACGGCAAGTATGCTCTGCTCGATGTTGGAAGAAGATCATTTATAATTATCGATATCACAGATCCTTATCAGCCCCGAAAGGTATTCGAGGCAAACGGCAGGGGACTGCTTTACGGCTATCAGATCACGGATGGGCTTTTTGAAAACCGCTACGCCTGCTGCCTTTGGCATGGGGATGGTTATTTCTGGTATGATCTCGCCGGCTCCGAACCTGTATTTTCAGGGGATCACTATCAGTGGGCATATCTCGCATGGAATGGTCTGGCTGTTCTGCCGAACGGTGCGGATGGCATACTCACCGAGCCGGATGGAAAATACATTATTATTAATCGGCAGGAGCGCCGACCGCTGGATGAAATCAAGCAGTATGGTATNNGTCTATGGTAACAGGCTTTATACTGCTAACCGTTTCTGGGGAAGAGTTAACTTTGTGGATATCTCGAATATAGAAAAACCTAAATTAATCGATACCTTCACGCTTGACGGTAATCCGAACCTGGTTGTCGAGCACAGCGGCTATCCGGTAATTCCGGCCGGTTATCAGGGCCTGTTGGTATATAAGGAGAAACTTGGGTGAAAAAATACTTTAAATTATTTTTATTAACAGGTATAATATTATTTCAGTTTATATTTAATTTCGAAGCACAAACAAACTCTGACCAGCTGAAACCCTGGCGTGGCGGCTGGGCCTATTACAATACTAACATTGCTGAACTGATGAAAACTGCCAAAAATCTTGGATTTAATGGATTGATGTTTTATATCAAAGATGACAGACAAACCAAGGAAATCTGCCTGGCAGCGAAAAAAGAAAATATAGATATTTATGCCTGGTATACTCCCCGAGATAAAACCAATAAAGATTTATGGCAGATTATCAGTCAAGATGAGACAGAAAGACTGCAAAAAATCAAAAACGATAAAACCCCAGGGAAAAACGGATATCAATTCGGCGGCGAGCCGGTAAATCTTGATGGTGAAGCTCTTACAGATGATCTATTGTGTTTTCACCGGCCGGAAGTTGCGGAAATATGTAAAAAACAGCTTAAAGAAATTTTACAGAATTATCCGCAGCTGGCGGGAATTGCTTTTGATTATTTCGGCTACAAAAATTATAAATGCTGCCGTTGTCCAGTATCAGAAAAAATGTTCGAAGCGTATTATAAAAAACTTCTGAAAGACTCCGCCGCAAAAATCACCGCCGAGAAAGCGCTTGAGCAATTTTCACTTGACACCCTGACTGCTTTCATCAATTCTTTAGCTGACTATGTGCGTGAAGTAAAACCAGGCTGCAAAACAACTATTCATATTTATCCGACATTTTTAGCTGAACCGCTATACGGCAACCGGCTTAATGTTGACTATTGCCTGCAGACAGTTGCCTGGTATTTTGAGCCGTTTTGGAGTCTGGAAAAAATAAATAGCTATGCCAAAACAGTTGTAAATGACGCCAACCGTTATTTCCCTCGTCCGCAAGGAATACCGTTTGTCGGTATCTATATGGGCAAACCCGGTATCAGTAAATCCAAAGACCGTTTTCGAGAAGAATTAAAAGTTATTGCCAATACCGGAACGCAGTCATTCAGCATTTGCCCTTTTAATATTTTTCTGGAACATCCGGAACTGGGAAATATACTTTTAGACGAGTTGGGCATTCCAAAAAAGTGATAATAAGGCGAAAAAAATAGAAATAAAATTCAGCCTGCCTTGTCCGCGGCTGTTTATACCGCAAAGCAATGATCTNNCGCAGAGTACCTTCCCGCTGTCTTACACGCCGAGGCCATCGATCAGTACTCTCTGTGCTCCTCCGGTGACTTGCTTGTGTGTTTGCTGCTCTGCGGGTATTTATTTTTTTTCCTTACTATTTTAAAAATTTAAAATCTGAGCATATTCAAAAAAAGAGTATACCGCAAAGCAATGATCTTTCCCTTCGCAAGCTCAGGGCAAGTCCTGCTGGGTATTCCCAAAAGCCAGATTTTGTCCGTTTTGTCAGAAACAAACCGGACAAAATCATTGCTGATCGGGATAATAACGATGCATAAAATTTAACAAAGCGACAATAGTGCAATAATAAATGACTACAGGACATTGATTTGAATAATGAATTGGACTACAATGAAGATATAAAATCTACCGGTTTTTAAAAAAGGGAAACTATGCAAAAAAAAATTTATTTTGCCGTAATATTACTGGCCTTATATATACAGGCCAAAGAACTGGTATTATTTGATGCGGAGAAAGATGATCTCGCTATCCTGATTAATAAAACCATGCCTTGGGAAAAGGGTGACCTAACGCCGCAGGCTGAATTAATTGATAAAAACGGAAAAAAATTTATTGAGATATCATACTCGGGCAGTACCGGCGGTGCCTGGACTGGTATATCTCTAGATAAGCGCCAGGACTTGAAAAAGGAACTTGAAAAATACATGGGCGCACTTGAGGGTTTAAAAATTATAATTGATTATGATAAAGATGATTTTGCAAAAATAATTATTGGCAGCGAATTCGCCGACAATACAAGTTTAAGCACGTCGCTGGGATTAGGGGAAGGAACAAAAGAATATATTATCANNTGTCGCTTTTAAAAATTATAATACTAAAAATAACCAGACAGGCGGCTCGGAATTAAAATTTCGTTTAAGCAAAATTTCAATTATTATTAAAGATGAGACAAAAGAAAAAACAGCGCTGTTATCTTTGCCGATATCGGAGATCAAGAAGACTTATGAAGTTCTTTATACTGAAAACAATATAAAGATAGACGGCGATTTAAGCGATACTGCCTGGGGGAAAACAGCTTTTTTGGACAATTATTATTACTTACAAGAACAAAATCAGGTTAACGCGGAAAAATCGCCTTTCAATGTCAGAATTATCTATGATGTAAAAAATTTATATATAGCCGGCATAAGCGAATTCCCTACGGAGCCAAGGGCCGATGCTAAATTCGAAGATGTAAAACGGATATTCGGCGATGAGCCTGTAGAATATTTTTTCAGTGCAGAAAATAATAATATTTGTTTTATCCAGTATGCGCTGAATTCCCGGGGCATATTTTTTAATTCCGTCCGGGAATACGATAAATCCGGAAAAATCGCTACTAAGACGGATTGGAAAATGGAGCACGAAAAAGGTTTTACCTATAAAAACAGTAAATGGGTTACGGAAACCGTTTTTCCGTTAAACGTTTTGAAAATAGATTTGAGAGATGACAGATATTGCGGATTTCAGATCGCCCAGACCTATTATAAAACCAGAAACGAGGAAAAACTAAGAACCTTAAGCTGGTGCAAAGCGTTATTTTTCCCGGTTCCGACCACTTTTGGTTTGCTGGTATTCAACAAGAAGCCTTTCGGCCTCGGCAAAATGGCAATCCAGAATATTTTTAAAAATGAAAAAAAAGAAAAAACGGATTTTTCATTCGTTCTAGATATAAAAGATTTTCCGCCCGGAACTTATACTGTCAAACAAAAGCTTGTAGACAGAGAGGGAAAAATATACAGGAGTACGAAAGAGATCAGCGTTCAGAATGCTAGTGAAAGATTAAATCTGGAAATCAAGGATGCTTATAATGGAAACGGCTTGTATACGCATTATATCCAGATACAGAACAAGGAAAGCAGCGCCTGCGTGCTGGGATTTAATTTTCAAAACCAGATACAAACCGGAGATCTGTTCGGTTCACGGATATTTCATCCTGAAGTAAAACAGGTAAAATGGGGAACGAATAATTTTTACGCCGGGCAGCAGGATACCTTATATGTCGAAGACAAGGCCACGGAAAGAACGCTGAAAACAGCCGGTATTTTTATAGAGAAATACTATGGCTATACAGGAAAAAAATTACTGCTAAAGAAAAGCGGGAATATTGAAAAAGAAAAAGGCCTGGTTATGGTAATACGGGATAATGTTATGTGGAGCGACAAAGAAGAAAAACTCAAACCTGAAGGCTATCACATTAAAATTAGTACAGATAGAGCGGTGTTAGCAGGCAAGGATGAACCTGGTCTTTTTTATGCGGGGATCACGTTCATTCAGGCCTTGAAAAATTCAATGAAAATCGAAAAGAAAAATCCGGTATTGTGCGTAGAAATACTGGATTGGCCGGATATTACGGAAAGGCCTGTGCTGATGCATCATCCTAGTCTTAAGGAAAAGTTCTGGAAAATAAAAGACAAATATACCATACAGGAATTAATGGAATACGCGGAAAAATATGTCATTAATATGAAAATGAACATCTTCCTACTGGATGCCAGCGCCGCGGTAAATTATGAAAAAAACGAAAGACTGCATAATCCGGATAAGCCTTATACAATGAACGATATGAAAATATTAGCTGATTTTCTGAGAGATAACTTTGTCAAGCCCGGTTTTAAATGGGAAGTCGGCGGTCATGGAGGTTACTGGCTTACAGGGTATTGTCCAGAATTGCGGGAAAAGGGCTGGCGAGATCAGTCGGATGTAACACACCCCGATCATAACAAAATAGTGTTCGGCGCGATGGAAGAAATAATTGACGCCATGAAACCTGATTTTATCTCACCTAGTTCCGATGAATACTGGCATTTTAAAAAGGAAAATGAAACAAGGGATGAACTACTGCATGGCAAAACGCGCGCCCAGGCTTTTCTGGATTTTCATCTGGAATTACGGAATTTTCTGAAAAATAAGGATAAAAACATCAAAATGGCAATATATTATGATATGCTCGATCCAACCAAACATGGCGAGAGGTTTGATGTTTATAAAGTAACGGATCAAATGCCTAAGGATATTATTTTAATGAAACAGAATGATGACGATCAGTTTGATTTAACAAAATTTGGATTTAAAATCTGGTCGATGGGAGTAATCGGATATAATGGCTATAAAGATTTTAAAAATAAGCTAAGCGGTTCTGGAGCACATGCTTTTATGTTTGGGTATAGAAACACCATTGACACCGGCTCGGTCAGTTTCAGTAGAATAAACAAGGTTCTCATGCAGGTAAATATCGCCTGGAATTTTTTGGATGACAGGATATACGACGATACGATTTTTTACGAAAACGGAAAAATGCCCGCGATTTTTCAGATGCTGGCTGTAAAAAAAAACCCGTATGCCAGTGATAAAATACAGCAAATTGATATTAAAGTAAAATTGAATTATTCGTTTGCAGATTTTATCCGGGAAAAGAAAATTGATTTTTATGCAGGGCTGGCGGATCCCCTGCCTGTTCCGGAAGGAGTTCAGGATATAGGTTTTATTCCTATGCAGCTTTACGGCATTAAAAATAAAAACTGCATTATAGCGGAAGATGGAAAACCGGAGATAATCATAGATATAAAAGGTAATTTTTCCGCACTGATCTTTCTTCATGCTCTGGAGATTGGGAAAGATTCAAACTTCAAAAAAGCACAGAGCGAAGCCACAACTTATCCTTTCGGCCTGCCGGCAGGAAATTATATTATCAAATATGCTGATACAACAGAGGAAATTATAAATATTAGAATAGATAATAATATCAACAGACTATATGAAGACAATATAATTCTCAGGGATGCGCTTAACTGCAGGTACAAATACGTCATTACAGACAGCAAAGGCCGGGAGACTTACCTGCACCAATGGGAATGGGTCAATCCGCATCCGGAGAAAAAAATTTTATCAGTAACGCTGAAACATGATAATTTAATAAATCTTGATGTATTGCTGTTTGCCTTGTCCGGACGGGAAGTGAATAATTGATGAGTAATTACAAAAAAAAATATAGCATCTATTTTTTTATTTTTTTACTATTATTTTTAAACAGCTCAGGTCTTTTAGCCGAGGACAAACAAGCGCCTGATAAAGAAAAAAAAATAGAAATATTTACAGTTGAAGTAATAAGAGGCGCCGTAGAAAATGCTGAAGGTAAAATATACACTAACGGACAAAAATTTACCGTAGTCGTTGATGCGCAGCTAATGCTGGAGCCGCGTACCGTACTTAAAACCACTGCGAAAAAAGATGAATCCCTGATAATTAGAAATCATAATAGTTATAAAACCAATACCTGTATAGAAAAAAATCTAAAAAAACAAATTGTCAGCGCTTATGCAAAAATTAAAAATCTCTTATATTCGAAAAATTTTTATTATGTCTGCCGTCCTGAAGGGGAAATCAATATCGACGGTAAGCTCGATGACCTTGCCTGGAAAAAAGCAGTGCCCATGCCGCTTTTTTCCGATCTGGTCACCGGGCAGGGAACACGTTATGCGGCAACCTGCAAGGCGCTTTGGGATGACCATTATCTCTATCTTGGGTATAGAGTAGAAGATCCGCAAATATGGACATTTGCTACTACCCGGGATGAACAGTTTTATGTAGGGGCAGTCAATGGTTCCTTTGTCAAATTTTTTGCAGATGTAGATTGCGATACCAGAAATTATGTTGAAATACATGTAAATCCTGTTAATAACCTGATGGACGCCTGGCTGCCGTATACTTATTCAATAAAAAACTTCCGCGAAGAAACAGGGATTGACAATCTTGAACCGTCTTTTCTTGCTTTTGAGTGGGACTGTGAAGGAATAAAGACTGCAGTTCATATTGAAGGCACGCTTAATGATCCCACGGATGTTGATGAATACTGGACTGCAGAATGGGCTATACCCTTTGCTGCGCTGAAACGGTTTGATTTATCCGGCCAGAATTGTCCTCCACGTGATAATACAAAATGGCTGGTTCATCTCTGCCGGCGCTATCGGCTAATGAATGACGCGCCCACGAATGACATCTGGTATTATGCCTGGCCGCCATGCGGAGAAGTATCAACACACCGTTTATCAAAATACGGATATTTTATATTTAAAAATACTACCTGGAGAGAACTAATGAAAGAGGCATATGCGGAAAAAATCGAAGATATAAAAATGGGAATTGCGAAATGAAAATCATGAAATTCTTGCTGAACAATCCCCCAAAACAAATTTCAAATTCTTTAAAATAAACCAATCGCGATATTCTATACTATTGATTGGAATTATTATGAGTTCGTATATTAATTATGTCACATTTTTTTTAAAAGCAGGAATATATTAGTGAAGCTTGAAAATTTTTCAGTTAATATGTTTCCAGGTAATAAAAACAATTATATTAGGCGGAGAGAAAAAATGAAGAAAACATTCTACTTATTGATACTTTTGTTTATCTCGTATATACAGGCAAAAGAGATAAACAGGATAGGTAATGATAATCTATCTCTGGAAATTAATGACGGCAAAGCAGTATTGTCTTATTCGCTCAATGGCAAGGTGATCGCTGCTGCCGAACTGCAAGCCGCCAATGCTGATATTAAGTCGATTACAGAAGAAAAATCAGATCGCGGCACTGTTTTAAAAATTACCTATAGCGATCAGACCATGTTACGAGTAACCTTGCCGGAACAGAGCCCGTTTCTGGATATTGAAGCCGAAAGCCCGGTAAAAACTGAAACTTCCTTGTCAATTGCCTTTCAGAGTAAAGTAATGATTATACCTGATTCTCTGAGCGACAATTATATTTTTTTCCATGAAAATTCCAATAAAGAAAACGGCAGAATTTTTCCCGCGTTTCATATGGCAGTATTTCTACTGAATGGAGGAAATGCCATGCTGGCCTATTCCTGGCAAAATGCGGAAAAAGTATGGCACGGTTGGAAAAAAAATCAGGGAATTGAAAGTGAATATTGCCGGGTAGAGTTTAGAGGAAAAAATCGTCTTCTGATCGGGCTGCCTGCCGCGAAAAACATCTGGACGGAAATTTTGGAAAAACCTGCCGGTAACGAATTTGAAAAGATAGACTGGCTGCCGCCTTTTACCGCCAGATGGCTGATTAATTACAGGCAAAAAAATCAGTTTCCCCGGAATCCTGTTTTTATCGATGAGTCAATCCCGATACCGGTTTATAATCCGCAGGCAAAAGGTCATATCAAACTGGTACCCAGTTTTTATATCCAAAAACCAGATATCTGGCAAGGCTACGAACAGGTAAACGGCCGTTTTTTCTATCCGAGTTATTTGAAAGACAACCAGGTTTTCTTACGTCAGCTGGTTTATGGCAATACTGTGCGGGGGCAGATAGATAAAAATTGGCCGCAGGTGGTTTATTGTTTAGATGCTGTTTCCGAAAGTCCTGAAGAAATAAAAAACATGCTGCCGCAGCCGCACTTGAAAAAGCTGTTGACGGAAGATGAAATTGCGCTGATGACAAATTACGATATCTGGCAAGGGCACGGTATATGCTCCGGCACAGATGAAATTGAAAAATTATTTGCCGACAAAAAGCAGAAAAGCGATTGGGAAAGAATTAAAACTCTTTTACGTGAAATGAATGAGTTTGTGGTTTTTGTTACGGCACGGGCAAAAAACTACCGTGACTGGCAGACAGACACTATGCAAATACTGCAGAAAAAAAGCAAACTGAATCCGGAGTTATCCTCCTCCAGCCTGGAAATAGAAGGACTCCTTGCCGATATACAAGTTGTATGGAATTCAAACCAGCTCATAATTAAAACTCCGGAAGATTTTTTAGCGGGTACAGTAAAGCTGGAAAATTTGATTGATTCCGGCATGGACGCTGAAAAACAGGAAGAAGAATGCGATATAATCGGCCGGGAACTGCGTACCATGGGCGGAACCCTGCATCATACTATCGGAAATTTTCGCCAGATCGTTCGAGCAGCCAGATATGCCGCGGTATCGCGTCTGGCAAAAACATCAAACACTGATGAGGCTGATTTACTTTGCGAATTCCTGGAAAGAAGTTCGGTAATATTGCGTCCGCATCACGGCGAAGAAGGAAAATAAAAGTAATTTTTTTTTAACTTTTATCGCCTTCAGCAGCGATATGTTATAATATACACATTTGTTCTCTGCGATGGAATATATTTAATGGCATTTCTTGAAGCGCAGTGAATAAAAGATGATCAGACGGTAGATCATAAAGCTTTTGAAATTCCGGTACGCGAGCATTATCCGCGTCTGCATGCGGGAGCAAATTTATTTCTTGGGTAAATAAAACAACAAAGCCCCATGTTGTCAAGCATTT
>DNNS01000323.1 GCA_003497555.1 Spirochaetia bacterium | reverse complement strand
CAAGAAAAAAAATCATACCCAAGTAATTTTCCTGACTTGACACATGTTCAAAGCTTCATTATAATCAATTCATTAAAAATGAAAAAACCAGTTAGCACCAGAAAAAAAGTACTTATTTTTATTATTGCCTATAACGCTGAAAAAACCATTGACAGTGTGATTAAGCGTATTCCGGCAGAAGTTTTTTCTGACGAACGCATTTCTGCGGATATTCTGATTATTTCCGATGCCTCCCGCGACAATACTTTCCGTAAAGCCGATGAATACCGCAGAAAACACCGGCAATTAAGGCTTACGGTACTTGAAAATCCGGTAAATCTAGGATACGGCGGAAACCAGAAGGTCGGGTATTTTTATGCCATGAAATTCGGGTATGATATTGTTGCCATGGTACACGGCGACGGGCAGTACGCCCCGGAAAAGCTTCCGGCCCTGCTGGAACCTCTGATCAACAGCGAAGCAGAAGCCGTTTATGGTTCCCGTATGCTGGAAAAAGGCGGTGCGCTTAAAGGCGGAATGCCTCTTTATAAATTTATAGGGAACAAAATTCTTACCATGCTGCAGAATTTTTTTCTCGGTTCCAGGCTTTCCGAATTTCACAGCGGTTACCGTCTTTACAATGTACATGCGCTTTCCAGGCTGCCCATACAATATAATTCAAACGGATTTGATTTTGATACGGATATTATTATCCAGCATGTAATAGCCGGCTATAACATCAAGGAAATCCCAATTCCTACTTTTTACGGCGAGGAAGTCTGTCATGTAAACGGCTTTAAATATGCCCTGGATATTATTATTACCACTGTCAAATCGCGTTTCAACTCACTCGGTATTTTTTACAATCCCAAATTTGATATAGCTCCTCCCGGGAAAAACAAACCGGTCTGTCTTTCCAAATTAGGATATACATCTTCCCACGAAATGGCGATCTCTTTTACCGGGAAAAATATCACGGTTTTACTCCTCGGCGATGAAACAGGTATTATAATTCCGGAACTGAAAAAAAACGGCTGCCGCGTACTTTATGCCGGAAGCGGTAAAAATCATCAGCATAAAGCAGATAAATACCTTTCTCTTCCCGGCATACAAAAACCCTCAGATGAAATTATTCACAAGGCGCTGGTACTTGATGAAGCGGATACTGCTGTTGATCCCGAAGCCTTTTTAAAATCTCTTGCTGAAAAATTATCTGCGGATGAAACTCCGGTTTTATTTACCATAGCCAATATTAATTTCATTACTGTACGCTTTATGCATCTGATCGGCCATGTAAATTACAGCCGCGAAGGCATTCTTTCCCACAAGAAACGCCGTTTTTTTACTTTTGGAAGTTTCCGCAGACTGCTTAATAATACCGGATACAAAATATTAAAAGAAGAAGGAATCCCGGCTCCGTTTCCCAAGGCGCTGGGGATGAATTTCTTCAGCCGTTTTTTGGTGCTGGTTAATTCGGCTTTTATAAAAATCTGGCGCGGTCTTTTTTCATATCAAATAGCCTTTACCGCGGTACCCCTGCCGACTCTTGATGTTCTGCTGCACAGAGCCCTGAGTTCTGCCGGCATTTCAGTAAAAACAAAAAAAAACCGGCCGGGCAATCAGCTGTAAGATTGCAGAATTTTTTTTACTTCAGAAGAAACAAGCCTGGCATACACCCGATCGTTGATCATCAGCACCGGCGCCAGACTGCAGCAGCCCAGACAAGCTACTTCTTCAATAGAAAATTTGCCATCGGCTGTTGTTTCGCCCTTGCGTATACCAAGAGTTCTTTCTACGGCATCAATGATATTATCTGCGCCGCTTACATGACAGGCAGTGCCTTTGCATATCTTGATAATGTTTTTACCGGTTTTTTTCAGACGGAATTGCGTATAAAATGAAGCTGCTCCGTAGACCTGGGCAACACCCAGCCCCAGATATTCCGCTACAGCCGAGACGGCTTCACGGTTCAGATAGTTTTGTTCTTTCTGAATTGCCTGCAGAACCGGTATCAGATTCTGCCGGCTGCGCGGGAATTTTTCAATAATCTGCATTAATGAATTGTCCATAAAAAATCCGGTTTACTCTCCGATTATTTTAACAAGCACTCTTTTTTTCCGGCGGCCGTCGAATTCTCCGTAAAAAATCTGTTCCCATGGTCCGAAATCAAGTTTGCCCCCGGTTACGGCAATTGTTACTTCGCGTCCCATTATCTGCCGTTTAAGATGGGCATCTGCGTTGTCTTCATAGCCGTTATGCCTGTATTGGGAAACCGGTTCATGCGGCGCAAGCTTTTCCAGCCATTTTTTATAATCTTCATGCAGTCCGCTTTCATTGTCATTAATAAAAACACTGGCTGTGATATGCATGGCATTAACCAGGCATAATCCTTCTTTTATCTGACTTTTTTCAAGAATTTTTTCCACTTCTTCTGTGATATTGACAAAGCCCATACGCTGGGGAACATTGAATGCAAGATATTCCGTTATTGCTTTCATTTTTCACCTGTTTCGCTGCGGAAACGCTGCAAAAATTTTTGTAGAGCAATGCTGCGGTGCGAAATATTGTTTTTTTCTTCCATTGACATTTCTGCAAAAGTTTTATCAAAACCTTCGGGAATGAACAGGGGATCGTATCCGAATCCGCTTGTTCCCCTGGGCTTGTCTGTTATTCTTCCGAAAACCTTGCCTTCGGCCTCAATAAAATGCGGACCGGCCGGCAGATTTTTATGAACAGCCGCATGCGGTTTAATGCCGGAGAGTATGTTTTCCAGATTATCAGGTCTCCAGGAATAATAAAACACTAATACGGTCTGAAAATAGGCGATGCGTTCCTGTTTTTCAAGATTTTTCATACGCTCTATAAGTTTACTGATCAGCATGGAACCGGTTGCATTTTCTCCGGCATAACGGGCGGAAAAGACGCCGGGTTCATCGCCGAGCGCAGGAACAATCAGGCCGGAGTCATCGGCTAATGCCGGCAGGCTGGTATGTTCAAAAACGGTTTTGGCTTTTTTAAGGGCATTTTCAAAAAAGGTCTTGCCATCTTCTTCAATTACAGGTAAATCCGTGATTACCGACAAATCGGCAATTTCAACCGCAATAGGCAGGCGGTTCTTGATTTCCTCGACTTTATGATTATTATGTGTAGCAAGAATTATTTTTTTAAATCTCATATAGCGGAATTATATGATATTTTAATAATAATTTCATGCTTAAAAAATCTCAATTTTTTCTGCTCCGGAATTAAAAAATTATGATATAATTTTATTCAGGAGTCATCATGAATCACAAACCCAATTTTCTGCTTTTATTCAGCGATCAACAGCGCTTCGACACCATCGGCGCAGCCGGTTTTACGCATATGAAAACCCCGCATCTTGATCGCCTGGTACGCGAAGGCTGTCTTTTTACCAACGCTTACAGCCCCAATCCCGTATGTATGCCGGCACGGCATTATCTGTTAACCGGAATGACTGCGCGGCAGCATGGATATTTCGGCAATACGCGCGATCCGATCAGGGACGACGGAATTCCCACTCTGCCGCGTGTTCTCTCCGATCACGGCTATATAACAGCAGCTGTCGGGAAAATGCACTTTCATCCTCCCGAGCGTCATCACGGCTTTCTGAAAATGAAACTCATGGAGGAAATACCGCATCATTCTTTCGGAGATGCCTATAAAACTCATTTAATCGAAAAGGGCGTTGATGTACAGAACCTGCACGGTGTGCGCCCGTTTGTCTATCACTTGCCGCAAAAAGCCCTGATGCCTGATGATCTGCATGGCAGCCGCTGGGTAGCGGATGAAGCGGTAAACTTTATGGAACAGAATAAAACGCAGCCGTTTTTTCTGATGTGCGGCTGGATAAAACCTCATCCGCCCTGGAATATACCGGAGAAATACAGGGATTATTACAAAGACGCCGATTTACCGGAACCGATTCCGGTTTCGCGTACCAAACCATATCTGGAAGAAGAATCCGACTGGTTCGGAGATAATGATTCAGACGAGCATAAAAGAAAAATTCGCGAAGCCTATTATACCTCGGTTTCCATGGTTGATGACAGCATAGGAAAGATTCTTGAATATATGGAAAAACAGGGCCTGCTGGATAATACCGCGATTATTTTTTCTGCAGACCACGGTGAAATGCTGCAGGATAAAGGTTATTATCAGAAAATGCTTCCGTACGAAAGCGCCAGCCGTATTCCCTTTATTGTGCGTTACCCGGAAAAATTCGGCAAAGGGTCTAAAGACGATCGTTTTGTGGATTTAATGGATATTTTTCCCACCATGCTGGATCTGGCCGGAATTAACTATCACTATAAAGAAAGCGATAAAAATTATAACCTTGACGGCGATTCGTTATTATCTGAAAAATGCCGGGTGAAAGACCGCGCATACCAGTGGATTGATTATATGATTGAAAAACACCGCTGGATAGCATTACGCGACAAAAATTTTAAATATATTTATCATTATAACGGAGCTATTGAGGAATTTTACGATTTAAAAAACGATCCCCGGGAAATTAATAATCTGATAGGATCCGGCAGTCTTCCCGGGGCAGATTATGAACGTCTCAGAAAAAAATGTATTTCCATGGAAGAAAAATTCGGGCCCCCGGATTATATTAAAAACGGGAATTTTATTTCTTTCCCTTATGAAAATTTCGGGCATACCATTAACAGCAAATATCCTTTCTGGTCGAATGATCAGTTTCAGACTTACGGCGAAGCTTCTTCCCTGCAGCGTGCGCGTAAATATACCGAAGAAGTAAAAAATGCACTTGGCGCTGATGAGATGCGCAGCTGTTTTAAAAATACGGAATGGGTCAGTCACTGGAAGAAAAATTTTATTGCCTTTGGCGGCACCGAAGCTGAAGCGGAAAAATTTTTAAAAGCATTCNNCCCGGGTGAATTCATTTGACATGCTGAATTTTATTACGAAGTCAGGGTATTCATAATAAATTTAGCGTTGTCCATGGTTTTAAAAAATTCCGGTTTTCTGACTTGAAGGGCAATATTACAAGTTGTATTCTTTGGCGTATTCTTTCCGGTGAGATTGTGCGCGACCCACACGATGTGGGAAGTGTCGACTTTGCCACGGATGGCAAAAAAGTCGACTCTCTCTTTCGATAGGGTCATGCTTTTTGAATAGCAACGAATTGCGTCAATGAAAAAAGTATGAGTTTTATACACGATGTATAAAACCGAACATCACGGACGATGTGAAGCCCGCAGTTCCTGAGTTTCTTGTTTGAGCGGGGTTGTTTCGGTATTTATAAAAACCTGTTTTGCCCGCAGGAAATTCCGAGNNAGAAGGCTGCAGCAGTCAAAACGCATAAAAATTTGCATGGTGTATTATAACATGTAAAATATTTCAATAAAAAAACAATTAATCCGCAGACTACGCATTTTTTCGCAGATATCCTTAAAAGCAATGATTTTGCCCGCAGGAAATTCCGAGGACAAAACTTGTTACTCAATAATAGCTCATGGATGACCAAGTTCAAGGTAAAGCCGGAAGCCGCTACGGTTCACATTCTGTGAAAGCGGTATTGCCGCATCCGTGCGGCGTAGAAAAAGTCCGAAAAGACCAGAGCGGATTAGGAACAGGAACCGAGTCGCTTGTTGCAGTCTGCAACAAATTCAAATCATTTCCTATCGAGCCGTCGAAAGAGAGGTGCTTTATTTCCAAATAACCTTTACAATTTTTGAATCTGTTATTATTTTATCGCTTGTAAGTATTGGCAAGTTAAAATGTTTTGCAGTAGCAACAATCAATCTATCGTGCAGTTCATTCAATTTTACGCTCTTTGCTTCTTCTACTATATCAAAAGTTAAATCAATTATCCTGTAATTATTTGAACCGATAATTTTCTTTTTAATATCCTGCAAATCAATTTTAATTCTGTTTTTTTCTGATAAATACAAAACTTCGGCAAGTGTTATTGCAGAAATATATATTATGCTTTTCCCTTTGTCGGTATCTTCAAGAATTTGCTTTGCATGTTTTCCAATTTCCCCACTGTCGGAAAGATGTCTTATCACTGTAACTGTATCAGCAATATATTCCATTTATTACGCTCGTCTTAAGGTCGCATCAGAAGTTTCTTTTCTCAAATCTCTTATTTGAGAATCAAGATTATGAATACTTTCAAAGCCTTTGCCTTTCCAGATGCCTTTCAAAGAAATATTTTCCGGCTCTTTTACCTTCGATTTCTGTAAAAGAAAATCTATAAAATCATTAACTTCACCAACTTTGTTCTCCGGAAGCCGGTCAAGTTTTGTTCTTAAATCAATTATGTTTGCTTGTGCCATTGTTTTTTACCTCCAGTTTGTTCAACTACTACCTGCAAATGTCGGACAAAAGAACCGATACTATGCTCGATGGGTGGCATAATTATATGTTTAGAACATCAAGAAGAAAAGTACAAGTCCAGTATCTAATTAAACTTTTTTAAAAACTACAGTTGGTAAATATCTATCATACTTGAAAAAGAACCAGAACCCTCTGTGCCTTGTAAAACAACCAAATAGTTTTTTTTATCAATCGTAATAACTTTTAAATCAAATATGTTTGAGTTCTTTATTTCAATAATAGACATCTTGCCTTTTAATTTAATTTCAAGTTTACTAATACAAGTTTCATTTTGGATCTTATCAAATTGTTTAACTTCAATATCATTAAAACTCTTCGTTGTTATTAATTTATAATCAGAAGGAGGATTGTCTTTATAAAAGATATTATTTGTTAGGCAGTAGTACCAGTTCTCTTTCCTTTGTGTATAGATTTCTTCTGGTAGATCAGCACCTTTAATCTTTGCTATTTCTTTACCATCAAATACTAATTTATATTGAAAATGCTTTTTATCTTCTGTAATATTAAAAATAATATCATTTGAAGTAAATGAGACTACTCCATACTCATAATATATGCTGTATGTTTTTTTAGCTTGACCAAAAGCACAACTACTTTCAGTAAAAAGTAAAAGTGATAGTGTTAAAATATAAACTATATTTTTCATACTTACTCCTTAATATTTATTGTATCTGTTTAAATAAACATCAGTGTAGTCACCACGTCGAGACCCATCTGTACTATACCCAGAGTGATATCTTGAGTATGCCTCTACCGATATAGTCCTATCAGACTTATACCACGTATCCTGTTGATGATACATTTTTGAGTAGAATTTAACACCACCCTCAAGGTTATATTTCCAGTCTGTTTGGAGTTTTGAGTAGTCTAACTTTAAATCATTTCTAAGAGCAGTTCCTTTTGTTATTTGTGACAATCCAACAGCAGAGGTATAGCCATCTTTATCTCTGCCATAAAGTAAGTTACCATCTTTTGTAAATTGTCTAAAAGAAGATTCTGTATCATAAAGAGCCATTAACGAGGCTTCTGGTACATCATATTTTTTAGATAAAGCAGTAATTTCCTTTTGAACATCACCTATTGAAGGATTTGTANNTAAGTTGGATCATTATTCTGCGATCCCCCCCCGCTGGACACATCATTCTGCCCAAACAAACCCCTTTCAGGATCCAGATTTTTTTCCTGAGCTTCCCTTGTTTCAACTTCAGCAATTAACAAGGCTTGATACCGGTAAAGCGTATAAAAATATTCAGCGATAATCTGCCGATAAATTTCTCTCGCAACAAACTGTAAAAAAATCTGCTGATAAAAATAAGCGCAACAAGTTTGCTGAAAATGAAAATAATTTCTGTTTGTCATCTGCATTGTTAATGTATATTATACTGCAAATATGATTTTTTTTCACTGTAAATTTTCCTTTTCTTCTGTCTCCTGATCTTTCAGCTTTTCTTTTATCCTCCGCTTGTATAGCTCAATCTGCGTATTCTTCCATTTTGTAGGCAACTTGATTTCTTCCTCTGCCAGTTTTTTTGTATTCCTCGGATGATACTTCAGGATAATTTCTTTCAAGTCAGTCGGATAAACCCTTGTGTAAATCTCTGTACTTCTCGGATCCGAATGGCCAAGTATCTGCTGAATATATAACAGTCCTGCTCCATGTTTCAGCATGTGAGTAGCAAATGAGTGTCTGAATGTATGACAATTGAATTTTATCTTTAACCGCTTTGAGTATTTCAAAGTAATTGTATTTAAATTTCCTGCTCTCATTGCTTCACCTTTTGCGTTAATAAATAACTTGGTTTCAGCAATGGTTTTGACCAGCACAGGCCTGACTTTTTCAAGATACTCTTTCAGGTATTTTTCCAGATATTCGCCCATAGGAACAAGCCTGTCTTTTCTTCCCTTACCCTGCTTTATAAAAATAGTGTGTTCCTCAAAATTAATATCATATATTTCAAGGTTCGTTACTTCTCGTCTGCGGAGTCCGGTATTGTACATCAGCTCAAATAAAACCTTGTCTCTGAACCCACGATATGAGTATTCATTCGGAGCTTTTAATACTTTCCTGATTTTACTTTCAGTCAAAATATTATCGGGAAGCCGTTTCCGCTTCCACTCCATTTCAAGCAATGCCGTATAGTCCGTAAAAATATATTCATTTTTTATGCAGTACTCCAGAAACAATCTGACCGTGAGACAAATGCTGTATTTAGTGCTGTAGGTAAAAGGCTTGCCAGTCTGTTTGTTTAAGAGACTTTGAATATAATCAAGAAATTCTTCAATGTGTTTCTTCTCAATCCGGCTTGTGTCAATAACTTCATACTTTTTTAAATGCGTAAAAAATATTGTCAGGTGATAGTTTTTCTGCTTGATACTTGCTTCCGCGAAGTGGTCAATTTTTGCAGCGTCAAGAAAAGCGGATTTGACAAGCTCAATCTCCATTGTCAGTGCCTCTGAATACAATCTTTTTATCTGATAATACTTTTTCTCTCGGATGAAATTTCACAAGTACTTGCCGTAAATCTTTCAAAGTGATATGAATATATCGGAGCGTTGTCCTGATTGATTCATGCCCCATAAGACGTTGAATGTATCTGATGTTTACTCCTTCCTGCAGAAGGTGAGTAGCGAAGCTCCTGCGAAAAGCATAACAGGTTACCGGAGCTTTGATATCAGCAATATATTTCCATCGCCGTACACGTTCTGAAAGCTGGGTTTTCTGCAGTAATTTTCCGCTCTGCTGTGTAGGAAAAACAAGATCAGTCTTTGTCTTGCAGTTTTTCATGTAGTCATTTCGCACCTGATTAATATATATTTCCAGATACCGCTTTGCAATGATAGTGAGGAAACAAACTCTGTCTTTGTATCCTTTCCCTTCACGGACTGTGATGAGACTGTCTTCAAGATTAGTATCTTTTAATCTGAGGTTTATCAGTTCGCCGGTTCTGATTCCTGTTGCGTACATAAGCTCAAATATTGTCCTGTCAATAAATCCGTAAATATTTTCAGTATCAATCACAGAGAAAAAATCGTCAATTTCATTTCTGGTAAAAATATTTCGTGATATTTTCTTCCGCTCTTTTGGAAATGTTAAATGAATGCAGGGATTTATCTTGATATACTCTTCCCTCACCAGAAAATCGAAAAATAATTTTAATCTCTGCAGTAAAGCAAGCTGAATATTAACGTCATAGTATGCGCCTCTTGAATGCTTCTTCCGGTACAGCCTTTCCTTGTACGCATTCAGAATGTTTTTATCAATATCATCGATGTATTCAATGTTAGTTTCCCTGCAGAAGTTCTGGAATACTTTCAGCTCTTCTTTGTAGCTTTCGATTGTCCGGGGAGCGTAATTTTTACGTTTAAGGTATATTAAAAGTTTATCAATCATTTTATCAATAGGGAGATTCTTTCTTGTTTCTGTTTCCGGCCTGGCTATTACTTTGAAATTTAACCGCAGGTATTTCTCAATGATTTTCATATCTTCCTGGAGCTTCTTACTTCCGTTAGTATAGCTATCAATGTCTGATTGATTATAAATATTTTTATCAGAATATTTCGATTGAAAATCTTCAAGATGTTTTTTTATTACTGCCTGGCGCTGCGGCGTGTAATTTGTTTTATTAAAAAATTCCTGCAGACTAATCATCCTGTTTCCCTCCGTTTTTCAGATAGCTGAAAAAGTCCTGCACTGTTTCGTGTATATGGCTTTGATAGGTTTCAAGGTATTCATGCAGGTAGTTTTCAAGATGTATCAGATGCGCTTCAAAGGGGACTGATACATTTTGCTCTTCCAGATAGGAAACAAAATCACCAAGCAGCATGAACATAATGTCNNCAGCATGAACATAACATCCTGAACAATAAGCGGCCCTTCCTCCTCCTCCTTTTTTAAATTGATAAAATCATAGATATAGTCTGATAATGTTTTTTCTTTCATGGCGGTATTCTCCTGCTGCCCTCTTGTACACTCCAAAGTTTTCGTACTCGAAGGGTATGTTTTAAATTTTGTAAAATATATTTTTTCCGGTTTATTATTTTATTCATTGATTTTTAATATTATTTTTTTTTGGCGCTTGATGTTCTGAAAAAAAGTTCGCCGGTTATTTTTTAAAGCCAAATTATTACTTTTTGGTATTAAAAGCAGCATTTTTGCTATGGTTTTAAGCTCTTTTGGGCATATTTTCACCTACCCAACCGAACTTTTTTTTTGAGTTCGGTTACCTGTCGGCTGTCGGTCAGCCTTTGTTATTCGTATTCGGGAAATCAAGATCATTATCTCGCAGGCGATATACAGTATCGATCCCGTTTTTTGCTTTTACTTTAATGAGATACTCGAGCTCTACTAACTCATTCAGATTTTTATTTGTTTCCGTCTTGCTTAATTTTGTAAACTGACGTATTTCTCTCCCCCCATAAACTCCTGCTCATTCCTTGGGATATTTTTTCTTTTGCTGTCAACTAAAATACAAATCTTGTTATAAAAATCCTGTGTAGAGCCTTTAATATCTGCTGTTTGATTTAATAAAATTTTCGCTATTAATTTCTCAGCCAGTTCAACATCTTCCTTTGTGATTTTACCTTTTACTTTCCCGTCTTTTGTTTCAGACTGTCTGCGGAAATATCTCGTTCTTGCAATGCAGCGGATCATAGTTGTAAATAATGAAATATTTCTGCGTGACTGTATGTCTTCATCAGTCAGTTTTACCCGCTTTTCAAGCTCCTCGTTTTCATAAACAAATTCAATATTCTGCGTTTCCCTCAGTACAAACATCATGTCTTTATGTTTCTGCAAAATTACGGGTATTTCTTTTTTACGCTTCTGGCCTTCCACAGTATTATTCATAAAAAATTCAGCGTCAATGATTTTTTTAGTTTGTTCGTCAGATTCATCGCCGTAAGTAACAATCATCCTGCTTCTTGTTTCATTGTCAACAGAATTAAAATTTGTTGTTGATAAAAGAATGCTGACAGGGCCGTCAACAATTTTCCTCTTGGCGTGATTCGCTCCATTTGCGTCTTTCTCGGTTGTAAGCAGTTCAAGTTTGCCTTCACTCTTAAAGGTTCTGACTGTATAAAACGCTTCTTCATGCACTCCGCTTGTTTCATCAATCGAGATACACTTTCCGACAAATGCATTTTTCGGCACATAATACAAAACCTGTTTTGTAGCTGATGAAATCCTGATCCAGTCTTCTTCGGGGTGCAGTTTTAAAATCATTTTTTGAATATATGATTTACCGATACCGCTTCTCGCTATGATCAACACATGCAGAGGCTTGTCTTCAAACCTGCTCAGTATCGCGAGCGTGTATAAAATCTTGTTGTCTTCCTCACCGACAACTTTGATATATTCCATATCCTCAGGCAAAGTCTCTGTCAGATAGTCTTTTGCTTTCAGATTCTCGATTGCTTTTTTAATACGTTCTTCCGTTATCTGGTATGGCGCTGCCATAAAATCCTCCTTTGCTTGTTCGTCGCACAAATTTTTTGCCGATTTTACCAGATTACTTTGTTATATTTTTCCAAAAGTTTCAACAGTTTTTTGCCGAATATACATGAATCAGCAA
>DNNS01000078.1 GCA_003497555.1 Spirochaetia bacterium | reverse complement strand
TGGGAAGCACGAATAGATCAATGGTATTTTGCTTGTAAAGCCGGTAAGCGGCGGATTCAGCGGGTTTATTTTCCTGATCTGCTCCCGTAGACTGAAAAGCGCTTACTGCCAGTTCCCAGCGCCTGTTGACCGTGGCGATTTCTTTTTTATACATTTCAATTTCGTATTCGGTTGCCGGTGCAGAGCAGGAATACATAAAAAAAAAATAGAGGGCAGGAATGGCTTTGAAGAGTTTATTAAAAACCTTTTTGCGGTTATGCAATTTTATACACCTAAAACGTCGTTCATGGTAAAAAAGCCGGATGTTTTATTCTGCAGAAAAAGAGCCGCGTTTAAGGCTCCTGCGGAAAAAACCCTGCGGGATAAAGCGCTGTGCTTTAGTTCAATTACTTCTTCATCGGAAATAAAAAATACCGAATGCTCGCCGATAATATTTCCCCCGCGCAGAGCCAATACCCCGATTTCATTTTTAGTACGCTCTGTATTTGAACCGCTGCGGCCGGTGCACATTTCCTGTTCAAGATCAAGCCCGCGGGCAAGGGCGGCGGCTTTGGCCAGGGAAAGAGCTGTTCCCGACGGCGCATCTTTTTTGCGGTTATGATGTTTTTCAATTATTTCTATGTTGAACGAATCATCAAGCGCCGAGGCGGCTTTATTTACCAGAGATAAAAGCAGGGTTATGCCGCAGCTGAAATTGGAAGCTTTTACAACAGCGATATTGCCGGCGGTTTCCCTGATAAAATTTTCCTGCTCTTGAGAAAACCCGGTAGTACCGATTACGCAGTTTTTCCCGGCTGTAGAAGCCTTTTTTAATAATTCAACAGATGATGAAGGGGTGGAAAAATCAATTATCGCATCGCACACCGGCAAGAGTTCATCAAGATCTGCAGTGATCTTTATACCGCACGGTTTTAATCCGGCATATGCTCCGGCGTCACACCCAAAACCGGCAGATTGCCTGATGTCAATCGCACCAGCCAGCAGGGCAGCCGGATGTTCAAGTACGCAGGAGATATTGTTTTTCCCCATTCTGCCGGAAGCTCCGGTGATAATGATCTTTATCTGTTTCATGCTTTCCTGTACAGAGATTATAATGCCAAATAAAAAAAATATCAATCGTCTTGAGGGTTGAAAATTTTTTTTTGGTTAATAAATAAAACAATAAAGCCCGTCCCTGTATACTAAATTTTTGCGGACAGATGATCGGAAACCGTCTAAGCCGCTAAAATTTAGTACACAGAAGCGGGGTTTTAAATATAATTTTGATATAGTTATAGAAATAAATTCTCACAGGAAGTAAAAAAGAGAGTATAAACCGTGTTTTAAGCCATTTTCTGCAGATAAAGTATACTCGCATCAAAGAAAAAAAATCAATCTCATCTGTTTTTTCTATGCAGTAAAATTTCTGACTGCAGCTACAGCTTTTTGCCAGCGTTTTTTAAGAATTTTATTTTCGGAATTTTTACGCGGTTTGAAAACAGCAGCCGGGATAATCAGATTGCGAAGATTTTTTTTATTTATAATACCGAGATATAAACCGGTAAGCACAGCAGCTCCAAGCGCAGTAGTTTCAATATCACAGGCGCGCATCAACGGAATTTCCAGCAGATCTGCCTGTTTCTGCAGCAAATAAGTATTTCTGCATGCTCCGCCGTCAACTTTAAGGCATAAAATTTTTTTCCGTGAAGCGGTCTGAAATTCCGTGAATACATCGCTGACCTGCAGGGCAATGGAATCAAGCCCGGCCCGGATTATATCGGGGGCGCTGCTTTCACGGCGTAAACCCAATATTGCAGCCTGGGCGTTTTGATCCCAATATGGACAGCCTAGTCCGGTAAAAGCCGGAACCATGATAACCCCGGAATTTTTATCAGCGGAAAAAGCCGCTTGTTCTGAAGCTGCCGCATTTTCCAGTAAACCGATCCGATCGCGCATCCACTGTATAACTGCTCCGCCCATAAAAACGCTTCCTTCCAGGGCATAGCAGGGATTACCGTCAATGTCTGCAGCTATGGTGGTAATAAGACCGCTTTTTGAAAAAACCGGAGTGTTTCCTGTATTCATGAGCATAAAACAACCGGTTCCGTAAGTATTTTTCATTTCACCGGGAGTAAAACATAAATTGCCCGCTAATGAAGCCTGCTGGTCGCCAATGAGGCAGACAACCGGAGTGCCGTTTTTAATTCCCCGGATTCCCGAAATTTTTCCAAAATTACCGGCAGAAGGTTTTACTGCCGGCAATATGTCTTCAGGTAATCCGAAAATATCAAGCAGCTGTTTGTCCCATTTTTTTGTAATAATATTAAAGAGCATGGTCCGGGAAGCGTTGGTATAATCAGTAGCGTATTCGCCGGTAAGTTTAAATAAAAGCCAGGAATCGATTGTTCCAAAAAACAGATTTCCCCGGCGGGCGTTTTTTTCCAGGTTTTTGTTATGATTAAAAAGCCAGCGGATTTTAGATGCGGAAAAATAGGCATCAAGCACCAGGCCGGTTTTTTTTCTGATTAGCGGCTCAAGACCTTTTTGTTTCAGTTTTTCGCAGATTGCCGAACTGCGGCGGCATTGCCACACCACGGCAGGGGAAGCCGGTTTTCCGCTGCGCTCCCATAAAACCGCTGTTTCTCTCTGATTCGTAATGCCGATACCGAGAATATTTTTTTCGACAGCGGTTTTTTTTATAACTTCAATTACAGCCTGAAAAATTTCATCAGGATTATGTTCTACCCATCCTGATTTGGGAAATATTTGCGTAAATTCTTTATGGTTTGCTGCTATGGGTTGAAGCCGGTTATTATATAAAACTGCACGTACGGATGTTGTTCCCGCATCTATAATTAAAATGTACTCCATAAAATAATCCTTGCAGGCTGTTTGTCATTAACAGTGGATATTATAACATCATCGGTGTTTAATCCGGGCATCAGTTTAAATTGAAGTATTAATTTTCATTCGGCAATTGCATTCGCCTGTTTTGAAATGCTGACAGCTCCCTGTTGTACGGTTATGGATTTCTGCCGTATCAGTTCGGAGTTGTCTTTAATTATCTGGGCAAAACGCAGATTATTAAAATAAGGACTGGCAGGAGACGGTACGGTAAATTCCGCTTCATCAAGAAAAATTTTATTCATACCGGCAGGATGAGCGGGATTTGAGAGAAAAACACCGGAATAGGCCAGACTTTTCAATATAGGGATGTTATAACCGACACGGGCCAGGCGTTTTTCACCGTCACCGCTGGTTAGCATTTTTAACAGTTCCCATGCTTCTTGCGGATATCTGGTATTTGCTCCCATAACCCAGCCGTAGGGTCCGCTTACCATATTAATCCGCGGTTTGCCGGTCTGGTGAATTGTCGGGGCGACGAACCAGTTGATTTTACTGCCGACGGATTTTATCAGTTCACTGGCCATATGGCGCCCGGAAAAAAACATGCCGAGCTTTCCGGTTTCAAAAAGTTCCCGCACCGATGAATCCTGCATTTCCGAAAGAGAAGGAACCACATTATGATCAATATCAAGACCGGAGTGAAAAGCCAAAGCCTCAATGTTTTCCCTGGAATCCATCAGGCAGCGTTTGCCGTCATCGGAAAAAACTTTTCCCAGGTTTTGCAGGCACAGCAGCAGCAGTGAGGGCTGTGCGCTGCCGAAAATTTTATT
>DNNS01000386.1 GCA_003497555.1 Spirochaetia bacterium | reverse complement strand
TTTATAATTATTAAAATAAAATATTTAAACCGAACAAATAATAATCGAATACAACACATTCTGACAACCTGTTATCTGCAGTGGAGCATGCAAAAAAACAAATTAGAACCGAGGCGTTAGTACCATAACTAAAATATTTCCCGAGTACATCAATAGAAAATATATCCGCCGCGTTGTTGTTGATTGCAACTGCGTTGGCAATGCCCTGCAGGTTAACATCCTGTAATCCGTTTTCGAAAACTGCACCAAGCTGCATAGCAGTTAATANNCACACCGCAAAAGGGCCGATCATAGACCTGATTTCCAGCTTGCGGACGAACCTGCCGCTACGATCAAATATACTGATATCTTCAGGATTTTCGCTCAAAATACCGCTTTTTTGTTTACAGACCACAAGCACGTTGTCATGATTTCTAGTGAGTATCGTAGCTGCTGTTCCGCGACTTTCTGAGCTGTAATCACCCAGATAGTTTATCACCTCTGCACCGCCGTTGCGTTTTTTAATTGAAGAAAACTGCTCTGCCATTGACTGATCCCTTATTTGCCTGACCAGGTCTTTACTGTGTTGATTCAAATCAGTGATGTCTACCATGCTGATGTCAAGATTATATTTCATGTTAATTTCTGTTTTATTTCCGACCAAATCAAATGCGCAGAGATTGACGGTATAAATACCGCTATTGCTGAAATACAGATTAAGTTGCGAGCAGTTGGATTTAAAATATAATTCACCGTTTCCGATGCGCCAGGAAAAACCATATGGGTAAGAATCCTGCATCTGCACCAGTACATTTGTTGCATTTTCAAAACTGGCATTGGAGACTATGCCGTCAGCAATTCTGATTACCGGTGCAATTTTGTCTATATTGAGAAGTATCTGGGCGCTGCTGCTGTAGCAAGTGGTATCTATAGCCCGCAGTATAAGCATATTTGTACCATTTGGCAAGTCTTCTGCTTTTATCATCCAGGACTCTTTACCTTCAGCTGTGAATGTGTCCTTCCATTCATTGTAACTGTAAACTACACGCTCCAGATTACCATCAATGTCTGAGCTGCTGCCGCGGATGCAGAACTGTTTGCCTATCAGGCTGCAGTTAGTGGCGTTGGTCACAAAGATAAGAGGCGGAGTGTTGGGAGAGAGGGTGAAGGAAAAATTACTCGCAATGCACGGATTGCCTGCCAGGTCCAGCGCCGCCATGGTAATACAGACGTATACACTTTCTGCGGCTGTACCCATTTGAGAGGCAGGCATAAAAGTAAAACTGTCCGCAGTAGTCTGCGCCCAGGCGCCGGAAACAGCGCCATGTATATTAGATACAACCAGGCCGGTAGAGCTGCAGGAACTCATCCCTTCACCAAAAACAATGGTAACGGGCGATTGATGGAGTACGTTGGTCTGGGCATATGCAGGAGTATGAAATATAACTTTCGGCACGGTTAAATCAAGAGTGTATACGCTTACATTTGTAGGGCTGGTCTTGCCAGTTATCGGGTCAGCACCATAGACACGAAGTGTCGTGGTTAAATTTATAGGTATATTAGTACCGGCAGTGGCAAATTGGACATAAGCGCTGCCGTTGGTAGACCAGTAGCCGAAGTTTTTTGTTACGCTAAGAGTTACAGTAAATGCGTTGTTTGTCGTGAAACTTGCCGGTGCGCCGCTAACCAAAGGCGTGCTGCTGTCTTTCAGGAGTACGATACCATCTTTGGGTGCGAGAGTTATTGTTCCTGCCGGAAGACCGTTATTTTGTATCGCATCTTGAGCGCCAGTTATATGTACGAAACCTGCATCAGCCACAAAAGCAGCCGGTGTACTTGATGAGCTGTTGCAATACACAGTGCCGCTTGCAAAACGCCGTCGAAATACTGTTGAGCTCCAGGCGGTTTTTTGCGGCGGATCAATAGCAGTACCGAGACTGAAATTATACTCATCGAACCAAGGTAAGCTGCTGTAACCGATTGTCTCATCGGTAAAGCAGAAATAACCGTCATTCATGAGACAAGAGGTATAGCCGTAACGGAATAATTTGAAGTTATTTGTCGCTCCCCAAACATTAAAACCGACAATATGGGGCGAAATTGTGTTCGACATTTGATCATGGTAGTAATTCAACACAACTGAACTTAAAAACCGGGTACACTGACATTGTTTTAACTGCCTCATACGCATACCCCCTATGAAAATTTATTAGGTGCAGATTGTACCGTAGTGCTCAAGTACATATGTGAATAAAATATTTAGTTAACTCATTTGTCTTAGGTATTCTTTGTCAGATGGATCTGCCCTTTAGTTTATTTTCAACTGATGCATAACCAGGATCATTTTTTCAATGTTATGAAAACAACTGAATGGGCAGGCAGGGTAAATTCCAGATCAAACCCATAATTTTTCTGTTTTAAATTCGGCGCAAATGGCTTTACAAGATCATCTTTTTTATCGATCATGGGATGCGCGTCAGGATTAGGATTATCCAGGATCACTCCTTCGCTCTTTGAACAGGAACAGTTTTCAAGATTTATACTGCACGGAAAATTCTTTGACCAGCTGCCGTTTACTATCATAATATAAATCTCATTTTTATCCGGAGAGGCAGTTATAAGAGCAGGAGTGAAAGGCACCGAGACATTCTCCTGGTTTGGAATACGGTTCCCTGATACTTCGGGAGAGATCTTATAATACGGCCCTTTTCCCTTTATATCCAAAATATTATCCCCGATATGCCTGTTATAATAATAGTAAAGCCAATAGTTCATTGATCTCTTGTTTTCAGCGTCCGTTGCAAAAATACCAAAACCGGGCGCATTATTCTTTGTAAAAAGTTCCCACGAAGTCGCGCCCCGGATAATTTTTTCCCGCGTATAATATATAAGCCGTACCGCCCGGTAAACAACACCGTAAATATTCGCATTCCGGAAATTATAGTCTGCCTTTTCTCCTTTTCTGAAGCTCATTCCCCATTCTGAATCATATTGAAATACATCTTTGCCCGGATTATACGCCTTGATAAGTTCGTTAATCTGCAGGGCACGGCATAAAATGGCGTGATTATTTCCGAGTACTGTTTCCTCAAAACTTATGTCAGTACTGCTCATACCATACCAGTGGGGAACGACAAAATCATAATAACCTGCAGCCTGTTTGAGGATATAATTTCCCCATCCCGGATGTTCCGCTAATATTGACACACCGATCTTGCCTGCTGGGTGAACTTTTTTTATGGCAGCGCTCACATTTTTCAGGTGTTTGATATAGTCGTCGGGTGTCGGAAATGCGCCGCCCTGATTCCAAAGCATCTTATATGTTTCATTGCCGATTTCCCAGTAACGGAATTTATATCCTTTTTCAAGAGAGTGGTTCACGCCTTCCATCCATTTTTCCGGCGGCAACTTGCTCGATGCTCCCTGGGTCTCAAACTCCAGGATCGCGGTATCCTGAGGAACATTGATCTTGCCGAGCACAGCAGCAAACTTGTCTATAGCATCCTCGAGCGAAAAAGCCTCGTCTCCGAGGGCGTAGACTCTTGTTAGCGGCATGTGAAGATCCCGTATGGCCGCTTCCATGCCTGCGGAAAGAGTGTAATCTCCCTGTTTTGAATAAGGCCTGCCTGCCCAGCCGGCCATGCGGTGGAAGGATACACCGCCGAAGAGTTTGCTTGTCTTTCTAAGTACGCGCGAAGCATCCGCAGTTATCTGAACACTATCCCCTGGTTCAAGGCACAGCGGAAGAGTCTCGTAGGCTATTTTAGCATCATCTATAAGAGCACTATCATTTTTAGAAATCGACTCAGTTACTGAAAAATCATCAACCCAAAGCGTTTTTTCAATCTTGCTGTCTTTTGCGGCAAACAGACATAAATAGATTATACGTGATTCCTCCGCGGAAAAATCAATGCCTTCTTTGATAATATACTCATACTCTTTCCAGTCTTCTTCTGTATCAAACGACATACTTTTGATAGTACGGCTGGCAACCATGGGGTCAATGGATTTATAAGATGCAATCCATATAGCAGATGTGCCGGGTTGGTCACCTCTTGCCCAAAAGCGAACAGTATAAATACCGCCGCTCTTTGGATTAATAGGGTATTTTCTCGGATCAGTAATGATATAACCTGCGGTATTTTCAGGATGATATATGCGAAAAGCGTATTTCCCTGTTTTGGCATTGTTTTGGTCACGGGTATAATTTTCCGGAATCTTGAATTGTGTGCCGCCCCACATGACCCAGCCTTCCGGCGGGCAGCTATCAGGATCGTTCTCAAACCCTCCGTTTTGCAGCAGGTTCGCTTCAGGGTACAAGGCTGTACTGAAAAAAAACAGCATGATCATCATCAATAAAATTTTTTTTATATACATGTAAGTCTCCTAATTATGTTTTTATTATATATGCAACGTAAGGTCAGGGCAAACGCGCACTTTTAAAAATGCTNNTGGAACGCCGTATCGAACACCGCAATCTGCGGGACGCGGGGCATAAAACTTTCTGCTTCTTCAATGCCGGTCAGATTGGGCGGATTATGCAGGGGGGCAAGATCGCTGTATTCGGATATTATTTTTTTTATTTCAGGAGTGATGACAACAGAGCCGCTTACGGCTTCGCCTCCGTGGACAACCCGGTGTCCGCAGGCGCTTATTTCCGATAATGATTTAAGCGGGCCTTTTCCCGGATCGGTAAGCATTTGCCCAATCATAGCCAGACCTTCTTTGTGGTCCGATATTTTTTTTTCTATGTGTATTTCGCCATGATTTGATTTTTGCGCAGCTTCGCCGTTTCCTTCGCCTATGCGCTGTACCATTCCTTTCCCGAGTACAGATCCCCCCGGCATTTCAAAAAGCTGATATTTGATAGAAGAACTGCCGCAGTTAAAAACAAGTATTTTCATGTTGTCTCCCAAGCATAGTGTATTATGTTTGGAGGATAATTTCAAATTAACTTTTAACTTAACTTTTAATTGCATTTTTTTTTTTTAAATAGTATTATGACCATAATGAAAAGCAAAGAGAAATCCGCGGTATTAAGCATCATTATACCTGCTTATAATGAAGGTAAAACTATAAGTAAAATACTTGATCGTATTCTGCAGGTTCAACTGCTTAATAAAATGACAAAAGAAATTATCATTGTTAATGACTGTTCGCGAGATAATACTGATCAGGCAGTAAAAGATTATATCAGCAATAATAAAAATACCGGCATTCGTTATTTATGCCATGAAAAAAATAGGGGTAAGGGTGCAGCTCTGCGTACCGGTATCAGCAAGGCAACAGGCAGTTATGTAATTATCCAGGATGCCGACATGGAATATGATCCTCAGGAATACAATCTGCTCCTCAAACCTGTCCTGGACGGTTTTGCCGATGTGGTCTATGGCTCTCGCTTCATCGGAGGGAACCCGCACCGTATACTGTTTTTCTGGCATTCTATCGGTAACCGGCTTTTAACTTTTATTTCCAACTGGTTTACCAATCTCAATTTAAGCGACATGGAAACATGTTATAAACTCTTCCGCCGTGAAATTATTCAAAATATCAGGCTGGTTGAAAACCGTTTCGGTTTCGAACCTGAAATTACGGCAAAAATGTCCCGTATACCGGGAATTCGCATTTACGAAGTAGGAATTTCCTACTACGGACGAACCTATCATGAAGGGAAAAAAATCGGTTTTAAAGACGGATTCCGGGCAATATATGCAATCTTAAAATATAATTTATTCCGCAAAAAAAAATCATTTTTTAATCTCTCTTAGGTTTTAATTCCCTGCAGCTTGCCGGGAGTACAGGGTAAACGCGCACTTTTAAAAATGCTATTTTTATTAGTGAAACAGGCACTTTATAATTGTCAAAATTATGACCATTGGCGAAATCTGCACGCAAACGCCAAAGTGCGAATTTACCCTGAACGTAAGGTCTTTTCAAGTGTTAATTATTTACATAGGTGTCGGAATATGATATAATAGTGTGTTTTTTTGCTATTAATCAGCTTGCAATATTCTATAGCCGAAAGGATCAGTTATTTATGTGCCAGCCCCTGTTTATTAACAAACCTTACGAGTATTCAAAATCGAGCTTTCAAATGCATTTTGCTAAAGAGGCAAGCCTTAAAAAAAAACTGCATAAAATAAGGTGTGTCATGGATAATCCTGACCCGGTGATGCTTGAAAATGAAGAATTATCAAAGAAGGCAACGGATATATGCATGGTAAATCTTGACCATAATGCCGACATCGGCCTGCTTGCAGACAAGGGGCTTCTTATGCCGCTTGATGATCTTCTTGCCGGTAAAGAAGAGATGCTCGATATAGCTCTTATCAAATGTACGCACAGAGGCAGGATATTCGCCCTGATGAAGAATATCACTCTGAATTTCATGTTCGCAAGACGGGACATTCTTGATCGCTATGGATATGACCTGCCCAGGACGTGGGATGAGCTAAAAAGGCAGTGCGGTTATATATGCAAGGATAATAAAAATTTACACGGTCTGCTTCTGCCCTGCAGGGATACCTGGTCTGAGAGCTTTATCGATTTTTACTGGCTGAACGGAGGCGTTTTTTTAAATGAAAACGGCGATTCTGTATTCTCGCCGCCCCGGGCTGAAGAGACCCTTGAGTTTTTCCTGGAACTGATCTCACAAGGCATTATTCCGAAAACCTGCCTGAACATGGAGCCCTGGAGAATCAAGAATGAATTTTATTCAGGAAAATCCCTGTTCTTGTACGACAGGTCTGATATTCTGCCCATGCTTGCAGCAAGGGGCAAAAGCCGGTTTGATAAAACCATAAAATATCATTTTCCCCCGACAGGTCCCGGCGGTAATGAAGCGTTTACCAATCCGCGGGGTTCGTATTTTGCAGTACCTGCCAATACGTCCTTTCCGTATGAAGCAGTAGAACTTGTACGTTTTTTTTCTGACTGGAATAAGTCCCATAAGCTTACAAATCAATTTTTTTTTCCTTTTCCCGGTGTCAGGCTTTCGTACAGGCAAATGTGCTCGTTACCCTGGTATGCGCTTCAAGGATACCGGCATCTTACGGGCGCCCGGTTCCCGCTATCGGATATTAAGCATTATCTTGCTCTTAAACACGCTGTGAGTCCTGCAGTAGCAGCATGCATGGATCGAAAGATAAGTCCGGCCGCAGCTGCGGACAAAATGCAGGAAGCACTGTACGGTCTGGGCATAAAACGCATTTTTCCCATACCTGTTGCAATGGGAGCCGGATATATCGGAGAGCATTTTCGTGAACAGTCCGCTGTATCAGGCGCCGCAGCGCATACAGGCCTTTCAAAATCATATTTTAGCCGGATTTTCAGGTCTGCGGCCGGAAAAAGCCCCAAGCAATATCAAATTGAACTTCGCATGGATCATGTAAAAAAACTTCTTTTAGATTCGAGAATGAAGATTACGGATATTGCTGCGAGGATTAGTCTGGAAGAAAAGCATTTTATTAAAATGTTCAGGAAGTATACGGGCAAGACTCCGTCTGCGTGGCGCAAGGGACGAAGATAATTAAATCCGGTATTACATCATCAAATAAAATTTTAAAACGAATACGCGCTCTCCTGGAAAGCATTATATTTAAAGACACTTTTTTTAAAAGGTGACAATATATTTCAAATTTATCAATTTTGATATCAAAAATTTACTATTTTTATCATAATATCTCCTTGATAAATAATGATAAATTACATATACTTAATGTAGAAAATTTAAGGCATCTTTAAATATAATCTGATGCGCATATGATAAATTATTATCTATATCATCAGCAACAAAACTACCGGAGTATACAATGAAATTAAATGTAAAAAAAAATATCTGCTGTTTTGTCTTTATATGCATAGTATTGTTTTTTTCAGCCCTGCTTGCAGCTAACAGCAGGGAGATACCCCTTTGCAGCTTTACACAGGATGAAGCCTGGTTTGTATCCAGGGATTTAAACACAAAAGTCTCGGTTTCCATATATAAAGACAGCGAGCTTAAAGCTTCAGCAGCCAGACTCGCGTATACCTTTCTTGCTGACG
>DNNS01000656.1 GCA_003497555.1 Spirochaetia bacterium | reverse complement strand
CGCCACGAAAGTTTTATCTGGTCTATTAAGCGCAATCATGACATAATAAAACAACATGGATTATAATCCGAATACTTGCGGTTTAATCAGGTATTTTTCTTTGGCTTTTTCCGGAATTTATACCTTATCAAATCATTTGAATTATGAAAGATAATAAAAGAATAAATTCTTTTCATTATTTCCGGGGTATCGCCATAATTTTCATTGTCGCCGGGCATGCGCTTTATCAATCCGGCTGGATGAAAGAGACAATTTTTCACAAGCTTGTTGCCAACCTGATTCTAGGCGGTACGGGTTTGTTTGTGTTTATTTCCAGTTTTTTATTTCATCACATTTACTGTAAAAATTTTAATTATCCCCGATTTATAAAAGGGAAAATCCGGAATATTTTGCTGCCATATCTTGTATTTTCGTTAATCCCGGCCCTGTATTACTCCATTACCGGAAACGGACCGTATAAACAATATATTTTCAGCGCAGNNCGGTTTTTTCTCCAGAAATATTCTGCCGTTTCTCCGGTATATTTTTTGGGGACGTACGGCTGAAGGTTACTGGTATATACCGTTTATTATGGTAATTTTTCTGGCAGCTCCGCTATTCCTGAAAATTATCCGGATGCCAGCCAGGTTTCATTTCGGTCTGTTCGGATTCACCTTGCTCATTTCCCTTTTCCTGCAAAGACCGGCAGCCAATATTGCAGTCTGGCAGTCTGTGGTTTATTTTTTTCCGGTTTTTCTGCTGGGAATGATAATTTCGGTTTATCAGGAAATTTTTTTCCGTTTGACTTCCGGAAAAGATTTTTATTTTTTTCTATTTGCCCTGTTATTTGCTCTGCTGCAGACGATTTTTTACCCTGGTTTCGGCAATCTGCACAAACCTGCTTTTGCCCCGGCGCTTCCTGATATTATGCTGCTGCAGAAAATTTCACTCTGTCTTTTTTTTACGGTTTTTCTGCGCCGTTTTGAAACCCGTAATTCACCGGTTTTAAGTAAACTGGCGGATACGAGCTTTGCCGTATATTTTCTGCATCCCTGGATACTGGCTTTGCTGGAAATTATTAAAAATATTAACGGTTTTAAAATTAATAGTCTGTTGTGGTGGATTTTTCTTGTTGCCTGCAGTGTAATAATTTCTGTTTTAATAATTCAGATTTATAATAAAACGGTAATCAGGATTAAAACCCTGTTTAAAAGTAATAATACCGGGTGCCGGGTATAATAGATAATCCGGTTATCCTGCAATTATCAGACGGCATCCGCCGGTCATTTTTTCATTTTGATCAGGAGCAAGCCTGGGCTTTCCGGACGCATCAAAATAACCGATCGGGCAGATGTCATTAGCAATACCCGCCTGAAAAACTTCATGGTAGGTACACTCATCACGGGAGACCAGTTCGGAGCATGGTATGGAACGTAAAGTTTTTTTATCAAGATTAAGGAGATCATAAAGCAGCGTAGAAATATACGGGTGTTTTAAACAGCAGAGAATAAAATCAGCGTCAATTTTTTCCTTAAAAATTATATCATTGCACCGCAATCTTTTAATCAATGCCGATGAATAATGATTGATAATTTCACATAAAATATAAGCGCGGGGGAAAAGTTCCCGTATATTATACACTGCCAGTACGGTCCGCATATCGGCAACATTGGACTGTATTTTATCTGATAATTCGGCAAAAACCATAAAATATAATTCTCCTTCCCTGCCTTCGGCAGCTGTTTTTAAGGCTTCGATAGTAATAAANNGGCAGCAATGTTTTCAATAATTATTTCTGCAGAAGGAGTAAGGCCAAAAAAGAAATAATGTTTCATACCGGTTCTTCTGATTTTTCTATATAAAAAAGCCGGGAAGCTGGGTTAATTGTCTTTTGGGCCGAAGGCGCAAGCTCGTACTCGCGCGTCAGCGGATCAATCATTCCGAAAAATGCCATCCGTTTTTCAAGGCCGAATTTCATAATTTGCCCCCAGGACACGGCCTTGCCGATTCCCAATTGCGCCAGTGAAGTCTCGGAAATCAGATTTTTTTGAGCGTCAAAAATATCATATAAAACCGGCGAAAGCTTTCCGGAACGCAGGCTGGAAAGCGCCAGCCTGGCATCCATCATTTCCCTGGTAAGAATTTCGCATTTGCCCTGTATGCCGGAAAGCAGGCTGATTTTATTTTCATGAAACAGTTCAATCAGTACGCGTGTCTGAGGGAAAAATTCAAAAATGCCGTAAACGGTAAAAATTGAGCGCATATCCGCTGTATCGCGGGACTCATTTCCGGTCTGCTCGGCGAAAATTACACAAGCCCGGCATTTTTCCAGACTAACCGCCCTGAGATTGTAATATCGGTAAAATCCACGTTGACGAATTTATATCCATAAAAATCTATATCCTTCCTTCTGCTGGCAATAATTACTTTTCCGGCAAATTCGGAATTCTTCAGCCGCCTGAGTAATACTCCCGCAGCCTCGGTATATCCGCAAATGATTATATGATCCTCCATGTCAATCCTGGAAATTTTTCCCTGCTGGGTTTTTTCCAGATCTTCCAGAAAAGCCGCACCCACTACGCCGGATGGTATGGCTACCAGCCCTATGCCGAGTAAAGCCACCAGACCGCCGATAATTCTGCCGGCTGCAGTAACCGGATAAATGTCCCCGTAACCGACCGTGGTAATGGTAATAATACCCCACCACATGGCATGAAAAATACTTTTATATTCACGGGGCTGGCTGCTGTTTTCAAAATAATACATAAAGCCTGACGATAAAACAATCACAGCGAAAACCGTAAAAAAAATGATAAAGATAAAATCTTTTTTTCTGCGGAATACCCTTAAAAAAGAAATAAAGGTATCGGAATACCTGCCGATTTTAAAAATTCGCAGCAGGCGGAAAAGACGTAAAACCCTTAAAATGCGCATATCGATCTGCATAATCAGAGGCAGATAGAAAGGCATAATGGCCAGCAGATCGATTATTGATAAAAAAGAAAAAATATGAGCCAAACGCGGTTTCCAGGCCGGTGATTTTGGAGATTTTTCAGCGCTGCACCAGATACGGACAAGATATTCAACAGTGAAAAAAATCACGGAAAGCAAGTCAAAAAACAAAAATTGTTTTTCCCAGGCCCGGTGCCATTCCGGCAGGGTTTCAGCCATGGTAGCGGCAATATTGAAAATTATCAGTATAAATAAAAAAACATTGAAAACCCAGCCGGCTTTATCGCTGTCTTCCGGATTTTCGATTATCCGGTAAATACGCTGACGCAGGAAAAAATATTTTAATTTCAATATTCCGAAAAAACCGGATTGCGGCTTGTACATAAAAACCTGTGCTTTTAATCCGTAAGTATTCTTACCCGGCGGTTCTGTTTCTTGGCAGATTGTATATTTTTATCATGCAGAATTTTTTCCCGGGCACGGCGGGATCTCCTGCGTTTTTGTCTGCGGATTTTCTGCCTCTCCCGCTCCTGCTGCGACTGTTTGCCAAGTATCAGAGCCTCGATTTTCTGCGTCAGCAGAACGCGCGCCCGATAACGGTTAAGCGCCTGGCTGCGCTCCTGCTGGCATTTTATAATAATACCGGTTGGTTTATGTATCAGCTGCACACAGGTTGATGTTTTATTGACATTCTGCCCCCCTTTCCCGGAAGAGCGTATGAAATTTTCTTCAATATCGGATTCACTAATTTTATAGAACGTCATTTTCTGCAGTAATTGTTTCTGCTTATGTGATGAAACCGTATTATCCATGACTGATCATCAGACAGACCGTGAAAAAATTTCCGGACGGAAAAGCGCCAGCAGGGATATAGCCAAAAATATTAAAAAATTTCCCCAAAACAGAAAACCGTATGCCTGCAGGCCCGGAGTAATATTCCCGCAAGCCAAAACCGCGCCGCTGATTAATATAATACCGGGAATTTTATCATGTCCGGAATTTTTCGCAGAATTATATATGACAAGATACGGAAAAAGCAGCGCATAATAATGGTTTATCCAGGCAACCGGCGGCAGGAAAATCATGGCTAAAAAAAATAAACTCTGCTGTACCGCCTGATTTACTTTTCTACGGAGCGTAACCAGTACCGGCAGCAGTAAAACCGTCAATTTTGCGCTGAAAACTATATTATTTATATTTTCCAGCTGAGGACTGATTAAACTGAAAAATCCGCTGTATCTACGGGCGCCATAATCCGTAAGAAAACGGTGCAGTACCGCTTCCATGGACTGGTTGGTATGATACCAGGAAACCGGGCCGCTCGACATGGGCCGGCCAAACAGCGCCGGCCAGAAAATACGCTGCAGCCATTCCTGAGCTAACAGCAGATTTTCCCTGAATCCGAAAAAAAAACCGGGAAGTATAAACAGTGATACCAGAACAGTAATTCCGCAGAATAAAATGGTTTTAAACCTGCCGTTTAATAAAAAATAAAGGCATAAAAACAGCGGGGTTACCTTGAGACCCGCTGCCAGACCCAGCGCAATTCCGGCGGCAATTTCATGGTTCCTGCTGTTATAATAAAAAGCCAGAACCGCTAAAAAAACAATAAAAAAATTACTTTGCCCCAAATACAGATTATCGGCAATAATAAAAATCAGCAGTAAAAAGGGAACGGCAATTTTAACCGTTTCTGCTGTATTTTTCTGCAATATTTTTATAATCAAACCCACGGTAATGATCAGGATAAAAACCGAAAAAACATACCATAACGGCACTGCCATAACCCTGGTAAACATGGCGAAAGGAGCTATCAGGCAATAAAAAAGCGGCGGATAGGCATTGTAATTGTATTTACCGAAAATTGATTCATGGCCATAAATAACTTCGCGCGCTGCCAGATGAAAAGAGCCTGCAAAATCGGATCCTGTAGGAGGAATGACTGCCCGCAGTAAAGTGTAAATACCCAGGCCCGGAAAGATTACCCAGAAAATATAAAAAAATAATTTATTTTCCGGTTTTTTCAGGTATTTAAAAAAATCGGCAATAATTGGTAAAAACATCCGTATATTTTACAGGAAGGAATTAAAAATCGCAAATCACGCGGGTGAAGGGGGTGCAAATTTATTTCTTGGGTAAAAAAAACAACAAAGCCCGCCCCTGTGTACTAAATTTTAGCGGACAGATGAGTGGAAACCGTCATAGCCGCTAAAATTTAGTAAACAGGGGCGG
>DNNS01000560.1 GCA_003497555.1 Spirochaetia bacterium | reverse complement strand
TATTATTAATCAGCATCGCCATAAACAAGTCCGTTGAAAATTTTTATTTTTATTATATAATAACAACATATAATCAATATAAAGAGATAACAATGGAAATCACCGCAACACACAAAACAGAAAACGCTTCATGCACACTTGACATAGAGGTTAATGAAAACACTGTAAAAAAAGAATATCAGGAAATATTCAATGATTTTTCCAAAAACGCCCAAATTCCGGGCTTCCGGCGCGGTAAAGTCCCTTTTTCTCTTTTAAAAACGCGTTTTGGAAGTACCCTGCAGGCTGAAACTTTAAACAGTATCATACAAAAAGCATCAAAAAAAGCCATTGAAGATGCAAAAATTGAACCGTTGGGCCAGCCGCAAATAGATACTTTACCTGAATTTACCGATGCAGCCCCCCTTAAATTTTCCGTCAAGGTAGAATTAATGCCTTACTGTGAAATTAAAAGCTATGAAAAGCTTGCCTATACCGATAACAATTACAAAACGGATGAAAAAGATATTGAATATGAAATCAACCGTATACTTGAAACACGGGCAATTCCACAGGATAAAAACGGGCCTGCAGCTGAAAAAGACGCTGTTACCTGCGACATCGATGTTATAATTAAAGGCAGCAAAATAGCTTCCGAGTCCAAAGTAAATACCACATATCGTCTCGAAGAAAAATTTATTCCTTTCAAGCTTTATAAAAAATTTTTAGGCGCAAAAGTCGGCGATGAAATAAAAATTTCATACGTTTTTGAAAAAGATTACAAAAACCAAGAAACAGCCGGAGAAAAAGCGGAAATAACAGCAAAAATCAATACCGTTAAATCCATGATCAAACCCGAGTTAAATGACGAGTTTGCCAAAAAGAACGGCTATGATTCCGTGGCTGTCATGAAAGAAGACATTGCCAGACAAATTGACGAATATATTAAAAGCGTACAAAAACGCGAAAACGAAAAAGCGCTGCTGGACAGTTTATCCGAAACAACTTTTTTTGCCATTTCAAGGTCCGTGATTGATTTTGAATACAACAGATCCTTGTCAGCCCTGATTAAACAGTTCGGAGGCGATAAAAATAATCTTTTAAAATGGTTTTCTTCCATGGGTCAAACCGAAGAGAGATATGCAGAAAACAGAAAAAAAGACATTAATATTGAATACCAAAAAGAACTTATGTTAGCTAAAATTCAAAGTAATGAAAAAATCGAAATCACTGACGATGCAGTTAACAAAGCTATTGAAGAGTATGCTGCCCAGCAAAAAAATACCGATGTACCCGGACTGCGCAAGGAAATGCTTAAAGACGGCAGATACGAAACCGTTAAAAATAATTTAAGGCGCCAGGCTGCTCTGGATTTCCTTAAAACCAAAGCGCAGGTAAAAAAAGGCAAAATTATTACTTACCGCGAACTTTCAGAAAGAGGTAATGACGAATGACACTTGTACCGTATGTTATAGAACAAACCAGCCGCGGCGAGCGCTCTTATGATATTTATTCCCGTCTGCTTAAAGACCGTATAATATTTCTTGGCGGAGAAATAGAAGATTATAAAGCTAATGTAATAATTGCCCAGCTGCTGTTTCTTGAATCCGAAGATCCGGAAAAAGATATATGGCTGTATATTAATTCTCCGGGGGGCGTAGGAACTGCCGGTATGGGTATATACGACACCATGCAGTATATCAAACCGCAGGTAGCAACTATCTGTGTAGGCCAGGCTGCGTCCATGGGCGCCCTGCTGCTGGCAGCCGGCAGTCCGGGCAAACGTTTCGCCACACCCAATTCACGCATCATGATACATCAGCCGGCAGGCGGAGCCCAGGGGCAGGCATCCGATATTAAAATCCATGCTGAAGAAATTATCCGCATCCGCAGGCGTCTTAATGAAATCCTGTCCAAACACACAGGCAAGAATCTCGAACAAATTGAAATTGATACAGAGCGCGACAAGTTTCTCACTTCCGAAGAAGCTCAAAATTATAAAATTATCGATACCATAATAACCAAAAGAACATAATGTCTAAAAGATACGATAACCAGGGGCCTTTCGGAACGGAAATAAAATGCTCTTTCTGCGGAAGAAAACAGAGCGAAGCCGGGCATATTATTTCCGGGAAATCCGGGTTTATCTGTGAAGACTGCGTACAGGTATGCAACAATGTATTAGGCGAACAGAAAAATAAAACTTCCGATCTGAATACTGCCCAGACTTCTGCTGTACAGCCCCCGCCGCCGCTCCCGCAGGAAATTAACCTCCCCCATCCTTCTGAAATCGTAAAATTTCTCGATCAATACGTAATCGGACAGGAAACGGCAAAAAAAGTTTTAGCCGTGGCGGTATATAATCATTATAAACGCCTTAAATATAACACTAAAAAAACCCGTGACGATGTAGAAATTGAAAAAACCAATATACTGCTGTTAGGTCCATCCGGAAGCGGCAAAACATTTCTTGCCAAAACATTAGCCCGGCTGGTGAATGTTCCTTTTGTTATTGTTGATGCCACTACCTTTACCGAAGCCGGCTATGTGGGCGATGACGTTGAAAATGCCCTGCTCAGGCTCCTGCAAAATGCCAATTTTGACGTGAAGCGCGCAGAAAAGGGAATTGTTTTCATCGATGAAATAGACAAAATAAGCAGAAAAAGCGAAAATACTTCCATTACCCGCGATGTTTCCGGCGAAGGTGTACAGCAGGCTTTTTTAAAAATTGTTGAAGGCACTATTGCCAGTGTACCCACCCAGGGAGGCCGCAAACATCCCCAGGCCAATAACATTCTTATCGATACCACCAATATACTTTTTATCTGCGGCGGAGCTTTTATCGGCATTGAAGAGCATATAAAACACCGCGTACATGTACAGGGCATCGGATTCGAAAGTTATTTAACTCCCAGAAACAGCAAACAGAGTTATGAGCTGCTCAAGCAATGTACTCCTGATGATTTGGTAAAATACGGTCTTATACCCGAGCTGGTCGGCCGGCTGCCGGTAACTACCGTACTGCATGAACTCGATCACAAGGCGCTTGAGCGCATTCTTACCGAACCCAAAAACGCCCTGCTCAGGCAATATGCCGCTATTATGCAGATGGAAAACACCAGGCTGACTGTAACGGACGAAGCTGTAAGCGAAATAGCAACCCGGGCGGTTAAGCTCAAACTGGGCGCCCGAGGATTAAAAACCATTATTGAAGAGATTATGCTTGATATTATGTTCGAAGCACCGTCCGAAAACCGAGATGAAATAATTATTGATAAAGATTATATCGAAAACCATGAATCGCCGGTTTTTACCGTAATAAATAAAACCGCATGAACAATGCTCATCTTCTAAAAGCCGATATCTGTGTCGGGGGCCAGTGGGGCGACGAGGGAAAAGCGAAAATGATCGACTTCCTCTCGAAAAATTATAACTGCATTATCCGCTATCAGGGAGGCGCCAATGCCGGGCACAGTGTAATTCACGGCAGGGAAAAATATATATTTCATCTTATCCCCTCAGGCATTTTGTATCCCGATACCATCTGCATCCTGGGGAACGGCCTGGTTGTAGATCCCGAAGCTTTACTTTCTGAAATCGACACTCTGGCCGAGCGCGGTATTTTTACAGAGGGCAGGCTTAAAATATCTTCCCGTCTGCACCTGGTTCTGCCGGTGCATAAAGAGCTGGACATAAGCCGTGAAGCCGGACAAAATAAAAAAATCGGAACCACAGGGCGCGGTATCGGGCCTGCATATATTGACAAAGCCGCGCGCATAGGTATACGTTTCTGCGATCTGGAAAATGCCGCCTCGCTTGAAGAAAAATTAAAAGAAAATATCCGCGAAAAAGAATCGCTGCTGAAAAACCTCTACGGCTCGGAAAAAACAATTGATGTAAAAGCCTTAACCGATTCATTACTATGCTCTTATGAGCGCCTGAAAAAATACGTTGTTGATCTTCCCTATTTTTTTTATGAAATGAAAAAACCCTCTAGAATTTTACTGGAAGGCGCCCCGGGTACCGGGCTGGATATGGATTTTGGAACTTATCCGTTTGTTACTTCCTCCAATCCGGTTGCCGGAGGGGCTGTTACCGGCTCATCAATTCCCATGCGTTCTGTTAACGATATAATCGGTATTTTCAAGGCTTATATCACGCGGGTCGGTGAAGGCCCGCTGCCTACGGAAGTTACAGGCACTGAAGGCGAAAGACTTCGTGAATACGGGTCCGAGTACGGCGCCACCACCGGCCGGCCGCGCACCTGCGGGTGGTTTGACGGAGTGCAGGGCCGTTATGCTGTCCTGGTAAACGGTCTAAATAAAATCGCCTTAACCAAACTCGATATTCTCTCTAATTACCAATCCATTCCTTTTTGTACGCATTATAAAATCAACGGTAAAACTACCGATATTTTCCCGGCCCGATCGGAATTATTAGCCAGGGCCGAACCTGTTTACCGGGAATTTCCCGGCTGGAACCAGCCGCTTACCGGGATAAAATCTTTTCGGGATTTGCCTGATCAGGCCAAACGCTACATAGATTTCCTTTCCGATTACCTTTCCTGCCCGGTTTCGTATATTTCTGTGGGAGCGGATCGCGAAGATACTATTGAGGTGAATTAACCATGTCTATTCACTATAGTTCCAATTTTTTCCAGGCCAAACGCAAATATTTATCTGTAACCTGGGAAGATTTTTATACAACCAGAATTTCCGACAAGCTTGATTTTTTTTTCCGCCAGGGCAGACTGTTTGATGTTTTATTTTCACAGCAGTTTGATCGCGAATTCATCGAACGAATTTTTACCATTACCAATAAAATACGACTGGTATCCAAAACCAAATACGGCGCCGATTTTTTGCGCTCCCTGCTTGCGCACAAACGCGCCATGCTTTATTTTGTCCAGCCTTCCACCCGCACCTTTCTTTCCTTTCATTCTGCCTGCCAGATTCTCGGTATGCAGACTGCAGCCGTACAGTCAATTCATACTTCAAGCGAGGTAAAGGGTGAATCTTTTGACGATACCATACGCACTTTTTCCAGCTATTTCGATATAATTATCATGCGTCATCCGCTCGAAGGCCATGCGGAACGGGCTTCGTTTGTTTTAAACCGCACCAAGCGGCCCATACCAATCATCAATGCCGGTTCCGGAAAAGATCAGCACCCTACCCAGGCGCTGCTGGATATTTTTACGCTGATGCGTTCCTTTCAGCCCATCGGCGGTATTGATGAAAAAACCATAATGATGGTGGGAGATCTAAAGCGCGGCAGAACCGTGCGCTCCCTTTCCTATCTGCTGAAAAATTTCCGCAATGTGAAAATTATTTATTCTTCGCCCGATGAATTCCGCATGAACAGCGATATCAAGGATTTTTTAGCCGAACACAATATATCCTATACCGAGACATCAGAATTTGAAAAAATTCTTCCCCAGGCCGACGCTGTTTATATGACGCGTATTCAGGATGAACACGATCAGGCCGGAGAATCCAAGAAAACCGATTTTTCCCGCTATGCCCTGCGTCTTGAACATCTTGATCTTCTTAAATCCAATTCCATAATTATGCATCCCCTGCCCCGTCGTACTGAAATTGATCCGCAGATTGACAATGACCCGCGGGCGGTTTACTGGCGGCAGGAAAGAAACGGCATGAGGATCCGCTGCGCCTTACTCGCCCATATTTTCAATTTAGAAACCAAGATTCTCGAATATTGAAGCATATAGGCATCGATTGTTTTTTCCTGCAGGAGGCCCTGGAGGGAAGATCTCATTACGGCATTATCCGCTACTGCCGCAACCTGCTCAGATACTTCATTCTGCCGCCCGGTAATTTCCGCTTTACGCTATTTCATCCTTATACCCTGCCTGTCAACTGGCGGGAACTTTCAGTACGCAACATTATCGGTACTGCCGGCGGACGGTCTCCTGACGTTGCGCATATAAATTTCAGGCATATTCCCTTTTCCAGAAACCGCAGCAGGTGGATGCGCAGCCTGGGAAGATACCTGAACGAAACCGATATAGAAATTTTTTTTTCTCCTTTCAATGTCATGGCTGATACCGCTCTTCCGGCAGTCTGCTATATTCATGATATTATTCCGCTGCTGCCCCTGGCTTCCGAAAACCCCGGACAATTTTTCCGCAGTATTCCATTTTTATCGGGATCCAGTATATTTTTCCTGGCTGAAACCCGGCGTATTCTCGAAAAAGCCCGGCTGATAATTGTTCCATCCCAAGCCACAGCCGCTAATCTTAAAAAATTTGCCGAACGCTTCGGTATCGGATATAATCCGGAGCGTATCCTTGTCAATTATCAGATTATCGATGAAGAATTTATGCACTTTAAAAAAAATCCGGAAGATCTCGTTCAATTAACGGCTAAATACGGACTTGCGGAAAATTATCTGGCCAGCGCAGGCGGCATGGGCTACAGAAAAAATAACCGGCTGCTGTTTGACGCAATGAAATTTCTTCCGGAAAAAATCCGCAGCAGCTTTTCGATTGCTGCCTTATATGCGCTGAAAGATCAGGCGCCTGCCTGCCCCAAAAACATCAGGCAAATACCGGATGCCGATGACAATATTTACAGGCATATTCTGTCCGGCGCAAAATTATTTATTTTCCCTTCTTATTATGAAGGTTTCGGCCTGCCTCCGGCCGAGGCGCTGGCGCTGGGCATTCCCGTGCTGTCGTCAAACCGCGGATCTCTCCCGGAAATTCTCGGAAATGCCGCCCGGTATTTCCATCCCGACAATCCCCGGGAACTCGCGGATATTATTTGTGAAGTTCTGTATAACAACTCGCTCATGGAAAAAATGACT